>NZ_RCOO01000221.1:0-1689 GCF_003987485.1 Spiroplasma endosymbiont of Megaselia nigra | reverse complement strand
GAATATATTAATGATGTTAAAAAATGAAATAAATGATATTCAAGCCGCAAAGAAAAGGATATAATAAATAAAAGTTTATAAACCTTTTTTACTAATACTTACTTTTTGGGGTGCACTCTATATTTATTAAGAAATGCTAAATTACATGGGAAATTACTGTATTTACATGCAAAAGAAATTAGATTTTTAAAGTTGGCAGAAATTAAAGCTCCATGACTAGTAGATGGGATTTATGTTCGGGTACAAGAAAAAATCTTTGATTATCAAGAAGCTTTAGCACGTCGATATAATGAAGAATTAGTTGAAAAATTAACAGAAGAAGATGAAATTCAATATCGATATGCGCATCAAAAACGAACTAATCATTTTTGACATCGTAAGAAACCATAGATTTATTTTTTACTTAATTTAAAGAAGGGGAAAATAAGATGTTAACATTTAAAAAACGACGTTATTTAGTTAAAATTCGACAGGAGCTTGGTTTACCACCGTTGAATTGAAAACAAGAGTTATATTCTGAGCAATATTATGGCTTTGATAAGATTATTGAACGATATGTTCGGACTGTTAATTATATGTGATATTTTAAAAATGTTGCTTTTTATGATGATTTTAGCCGTATTACATATTATTTTCCACGCTTAATTTTAACACGAAAAAATCTTTATTTTTTAAAAATCAAAACATTATCTGAACCAGTAACAACAACATTAACAACTCCAATGTGAGAGCAAAGGAAAGGTTTAATTACTTCGCCAATTGTAACACAACAATTTATGATTAATCGGATGGTTAAATTACTTGATGCAAAACAATTTTTACGTACTGCTATAATTAATTTGGTTGTGATTAATAGTAAAGAACCATTTATTGTTACTGACTTGGTGCCTTATAATAATATTCAAATAATTAATCAGCAAGAAATGCATTGAAGTGATATAATAAAACATATTGAAAAAAACGATGATTTAACGATTGATCTTTTTGCCGATGAAACAATTTTAATGTTACATCATTTGTTAAGCGAGCACAGTCATCGCCATAATTATCGGTTACAAAAAAGTAGTTTATTTTGTTTATATCATTATATTTAAAGGAGTATGTCACGTGTCAAAACGCCAAGAACGCATTAATATTATTAATTTGTTATATCGTCACTTTGTTTTACAACATGATGTTTTAACAACAAAACAAGAAGCATATGATTTCTCACAAATGGTAACAACTTCTACGGAAACAATTCAAGTTGAGGAAATATTAGCAAATCTATCAGATATTATTGCGAAAATTAATAAACATTTAAAACCAGGATGAAATTTTGCTCGCTTAAGTAATTATCATAAGGCTGTTTTAATATATGGAGTTTATGAAATTTGTTATCAACAATTAGCAAAGCCAATTGTCATTAATGAAAGTTTAGAAATTTTAAAATTATATGGCGAAGATACTAATTTTAGTTACATTAATTCAGTCTTAGATCAAGTTTAATTTCTAAAATATAAGAATTAGTTCATACAAATAAAAATGGATATTTAAGACTGCACCCCAAAAAGTAAGTAAAATTAAAAAAGAACTTTACTAAACTTTTAGAGGAGGTGCATTTTTTAATGGCAGGAAAAGAACAAAAATTTAAAACATATACTGCAGAATTTCGAAAAAATACAGTAAAAGAAATTGAACAAACATCGC
>NZ_RCOO01000024.1:0-11157 GCF_003987485.1 Spiroplasma endosymbiont of Megaselia nigra | reverse complement strand
CTTTAGGTTTTTGTTTGGGTGAACCAGGGTCACAAAAATAAACATTAGTTCCAGTAATTTTTTCAATCCCTTTTCAGTTTGAAAATTCTTTTCCTCTATCAGTTATAATTCCTTTTATATTTTCCTTATAAAGTTTATTTTTAAAAATACTTTTAATTGCTTTATTAACTTCTTCTGAATTATGGTGGTCTAATTTAAAACAAATAGTATATAAACTTTTTTCTTCTGTAAAAGTTAAACAAGCAGACTGATGTTCTTTTCCAACAATACAATCCATTTGAAATCAACCAAAAGTCCCTTTTTCATGTTCTGCTTCTTCAATAAATCTAATATTTGTTAATTGACCACGATCAATCTAAGACTGCACCTCCTCTAAAAGTTTAGTAAAGTTCTTTTTTAATTTTACTTACTTTTTGGGGTGCAGTCTTTTGTTGGTTCTACATATTGATAAGGGTTTAAACAAACTATTGCGCTTGAACAAAATATCTTGCTTTGTAGTCATAAAGTAAACGGATTTAACTCTTGTCGAAATGGCTGATGAAGCTCTGGTGAAATTTTTAATGTTATTTTTCATGAATTGGGGCATACCGTTGATATTAATTTTAGTCGTCAAGTCAATGTTATTAAAGAAATTAAAGTTTTTTTAGCAAATAAAATTAAGAATGGACAAGGCTTAACGCAAGAACAAATTTTAAATTTATTTCATTTAAGTAGTTATTCTTTTAATAATCTTGGTGATTTTGTTGCAGAAGGATTTGTATATTGATTTTTAGCAAGTGATGCTTTGAAAATAAAAGCGTGAGAATTATGACACGAATTTTGAACATCCTATTTACCAAGATTAATAAAATAAATTATATTTAGTTTTAAATTTCTGGATTATTTTTTTAAGATTAAGTATCTTTTAATTAAGCATTAATTGTATTATAATATACTATAATTATATTATTAAAATAAATTATTAATATTTAGTGAGGTAGAAAAATGAAGATACATCCCCTTGTAAAAGAAATTTTAATTACTACTGAAGAAATTGATGAAAAATGTTTTCAATTAGGGCAACAAATTAGTCATTATTATCTTAATGAATATCCAGCAAAAGATAATACGATTTTATGCTTAGGATTATTAAAAGGATGTATTCCTTTTATGACAAAATTTATTTCTCATTTAGTTGGTATTGAATGTGAAACGGAATATATGGTTGTTTCATCTTATTTTGGTGGTATTAAGAGTAAAGATACGCCCCAAATTTTACTTGATTTACCAATGCCAATAACAAATCGCGACATTTTATTAGTCGAAGATATTATTGATAGTGGTAAAACAATTAAAATGATTAAAGACTATTTATATCTAAAAGGAGCACGTAGTGTGAAAGTTGTTACTTTATTAGATAAAAAAGCTGGTCGGAAAGTAAATTTAGTTGCTGATTGATATGGATTTGATGTTCCACCTGCTTTTTTAATTGGCTTTGGTTTAGATTATCAAGAACGTTTACGTAATTTGCCATATATTGCGATTGCTGATCAGAAAAAATTAGCAACATGAAAATGAGACATAAAGGACTAATAGACAATTAAATGATTTAGTTATCATTGGAGGAATAAATGAAAAAAGTAACGACAAGAATGATTACAATTAATAGTATTATTATTGCAATTTTTTTACTGTTTGCTTTAGTTCCATCATTAGGATATATTACGATTGGTCCAGTTAGTTTAACCTTAATGCATATTTTATTTTTAATAGGAATGTATGCTTTATATATTACAATGAATTTAAATTTAATTTGAGCAGGTTTAATTTATGGTCTTATTTTTGGTTTATCCTCATTAATTCAAACATTAATTTCACCAGGTCCAACTAGTTTTATTTTTCTTAATCCATTGTTTTCTGTTGTGCCACGGGTTTTAATGGGACTTTGTGTTGGTATTTTAGCTTATTTTTTAACAAAAACTTCGGTTAAAGTTGAAACAAAAATTTATACTAATCAAATTACAGAATTGACTTGATACCAACGACATTATTTAAAAATTTATAATATTATTATTGCTTTTACTGCAGCTACGTTAAATACTATTTTTTTTTTAGTTTTTATGTATTTTATTGGTCCTTTAATTTATAATGACCCAGATCAACAACGCTTTTTTCACACTTTTACTTGAATTATTTTAGCAACGAATTATTTACCAGAAATGTTGTTAGCGGTTGCTATTTTTTCACCAGTTGCATATGCATTAAAAAAACTTTATAATAATAATTAATATATTGAGTGCACTTTCAGTTTGAATTGCATTATTTAATAGAAAATTATAAAATTAAAAAAGAAAGAAGCGAAAAAACAGTGAAACAATCAACAGTTCTTATTTTTATAAAAATTATTTTATTTTTGTTATTATCTCCAATTTTATATTTTTGATATCTATTATCATGACCATTAGCTTATTTTTTTACTCGCTTTCGTTCATCAAGTGAGTTTACAGCGCAATTACAAAATAATAATAATGAATGACTAAATATTATTGTAATTATTTTGTTATGAATTTTTTTTTTCATTTATTATTGCATTTTTATTTTTATTTTATTCTTTAGCGCAATACTTACGAGTTTATCAAACATTGCCTAATGCATTACGTAGTTTATTTGGTTTAGCATGGATTATTTTATTTTTTCAGAAAGTTTTAAAAATTAAATCTTAATTATAATGAAGTAAGATAAAATAATGTTATAACAGAGAGGAAGGTTTGTATGAAAAAGAAAATTGCAATTTTAGGAGATTCACTAACTTTTGGTTATTTACCGATGGGAACTGGCAAAATGGCAGATGCTGATAATTGACCAGTAAAATTAGAAAATTTATTAACAAAATATTATCAAACAGGAGAAATTGAAATTCAAACTGATGCCCAACCAGGACGAACAATTATTAAGCCATTAATTGATTTTGGTTTTCCCCAAGATAATGGAATGGACAATTTATCAGTTTTATATCAAAAAACACATCCAATTTATTTATTCATGATTTTTTTAGGAACAAATGATTATTTTGGTTATGATGCTTATGCAAAATTAAAAGAAATTCCAGATTATCCAATTGAAACAAAAATTGTTGATTCATTAGGGGAATTGATTAATAAAATAAAAGTATTGCATAAAGATAATAAAGAAGAAGTGAATTATCATGTTTTAGTAGTTTGCCCACCAAAAGTATTAACATTGCATGATGGTGAATTGTTGACATCCTTACCAGAAGCTTATCAAAAATATTGTGCAAAATTAAATATTCCTGTTGTTAATTTACAATTATCAGCAAATCCACATCCCGAAGATCAAAATGAATATGATGGTATTCATTATACACCAATGGAAACAATGCCTGTTGCCCAAACCATTTTTGATGTTATTGTTGCAGAAAATTTATTAAATTTAAATTAATTTTAGTAACAAGCAATTAGAAAGGAATTAAGCATAAATGATTATTGGTGTTTATGGTTATATTGGAGTAGGAAAAACAAGTGCCTGTGAATACTTACAAAATAAATATCATTTCACTTATTTAAATGCGGATAAAATTGCAAAAGAAATTATGCAAGAGCCAACCGTTTTGCTTTTTTTAGAGCAAACTTTTCCGGGAATAGTTATTAATGGTGTTCTTAATCGTGAGCGTTTACGAACAATTATTTTTACTAATCCTCTTGCTAACAATAAGTTGAATAATTATTTATGACCAAAAGTTAATCAACAAATTATTACAATTATTAATAATAATCCAAACCAAAAATTTTTAATTGAAGCAATTGGTTTAAGCACATTAGCGCTTTCTTTTACAGCAAAAATATTTATTACTGCTAGTAAAAAGAACATTATTACGCGAATTAATGCTCGTGATCAACAATCATCAGAACAAATAGAACAGTTATTAAAAATTCAAGCAACTTTTTTTAAAAAGATAAAACCCGATTATAAAGTAACCACTAACAAATCACTGCCAGAACTGTACCAAGAATTAGATAAGATAATGGAAGACATATTAGGAGATGAACAATAATGCACCGTTTTGTTGCCAATCAACTAGAAAATAATTACTTTATTTTAGCTGAAGATGATGTTAAACAAATTAAACAAGTTTTGCGTTTAAGAGACCAAACACAAATTATTTGCATTTATAATGGTGAACATTATTTAACGATATTAGAAGTACAAGCACCACAAAAGTAATTATTTAAATTAATTAAAAAATTACAGCAAAATCATGAAAGTCCAATTAAAGTACGATTAATTGCAGGTCTAATTCGGAATGCAAAATGAGATTATTTATTACAAAAAGCAACAGAATTAGGAGTTAATGAAATCATTCCCCTTCAGTTTAGTCGTTGTGTGGTAAAATTAAAAGGTGAAAATAATTTTAAAAAGATTGAACGTTGAACAAAAATTTGTAAGGAAGCAGCAGAACAATCTTACCGTAATCAAGTACCGTTCGTACATGATGTTGAAAGTGATTTAAGGGTGTTACAACAATATCAAAGTGATGTTAATCTTGTTTGCTATAAAAATGTTGCAGAAACATTATCAATAAAACAGTTTTTACAACAAGATTTTAAAACAATTACAGTTGTAATTGGACCTGAAGGTGGATTTACTCCACATGAAATTGCTGTTTTATCTTCATATCAATATTACCCCGTTTCATTAGAGCAACGAATTTTACGAGCTGAAACAGCACCAGTTGCACTTTTAGCAATGATTATGTATGAAAAAGAATTATAGGAGAAGGCAAAGATGACAAAAGTAGTATCGATTAAAGCACTAGTTAGTGTTGCAAATATAATATTATATACAGCTTTAGTACTAATTTTTCTAATTTTAGGATTACAAAAATGAGATATTGCAGCAGTAACTGGCTACAAAATTGGCTATGTTTTAATTGGTTTTGCTATTATTATTTTTATTATTTATCATTTAGTTCGTATTCATGAGTTAAAAAAGACACCATTTCAATTATTACGCAAACATATTATTTTTATGCAAATTTTTTATATTGGTCAATATTTGATTTTTGTGATTAGTTTATTTTTTTTAATTTTAGCTAATACAAAAGTTTTAAATCCAGCCCAAATTTGTATTTTTTGATATGTATGATTTCCAACAGTATTTGTTGGTACAATTGCTTGTTCAATCTTGGAATCAATTGTTCGTGTTGAAGAACGAATTTTTATTGTTAAAAAAAATTGACAAGATTCAGAACAATGAGCAAAAGAACAGGAAAAAAAATAATACTGTTTTAACAAATGAGCAGCAAGCAAAAAAGAGCGAAAATCCTTTCTTTGATAATGATAAAAATAATAATTAGTTTATAATTAAAAAAAGAGAAATTAATAACGGAGGATGAAAAAATTAAAAAAATATTAAGTTTATTAGGAGCAATAATAATTGGGACTACTATTGGATCAAATGTTGTTGCATGTATGCCTCCAAGAAATGGTGGCAACAATAATAATATTGTTGGGGACAAATTAGACTTGAATTCATTTTCTTATGATAAAATTATTGCCAAAAAATTTAGTTTAAAAAAAGATAATGCAATCGTTAATGATGAAATTAATTTAACTTCAGCAATTACAAAAGGAATTCAAAATTTATCTCCAGTAATATTTGCCTTGAGATGAAGTTAATATTACGGTTAACTTTTTAAATGATAAATTTACTTTTAATCAAGTTTATGTCAAAATGGAAGCAAAACCAGATGCAAAATCAGTAAAAGGTTCAGTAATGTGGGGAAATTTAGAAACAAAATCTTATGTTGATCTTCGTCCAGATTTAAAAAATTGATTATCATTAGCATCACCAACATTAAAATTTAAAGATCCAAGTGAATTAGATGCTGTTGCTACTAAGACATTAGGTGGCCCAGCCTTTAACCAAAGTAATTTGGATGGTCTTGGCTTACAAGGAACATATCATGAAGACCAAAAACGTTATATAGTTTCAGTTAAAAGCGGTCAAAGTAACTTTTTCCTAACAAGTGAAATTATTTTTAATGTTTATATGAAATAACTAATTTACCAACACTTAACAAAAATGAAAGGTACATAGTGAGGTGCTTTTATGTTAAAGATTGGAACCATTGGTACAGGCAATATTGTGAGTGAATTTGTTGATGCTTGTCGTGATGTACAAGGAGTTAAAATTACTTCCCTTTATTCACGTAGTTTAGAAAAAGCTAAATTTTTTGCTTCAAAAAATAATTTATTAGTCCATATTGTAGATAATTTTGAAGATATGTTAGATTATATTGATATTATTTATATTGCTTCACCAAATGGTTTGCATTATCAACAAGCAAAGTATTTTTTGCAACAACAAAAGCATGTTTTAGTTGAAAAACCGGCAACTTTTTTTGCACATGAATTAATTGAATTAAAACAAATAGCAGAAATTAATAATGTTTTTTTGATGGAAGCTTTTAAACCCTTACATTTGCCAGCTTATCAAATTTTACAAACAAATGTTAATAAAATTAAACCTTTTTTAGCTTGTTTTCATTGCAACCAGTATTCAAGTCGAATGAAAGAAGTTTTATTAGACCAATATAATTCTGTTTTTGATGAGACTTTAGGAAAAGGTTCTTTATATGATATGTTAATTTATCCTGTTGAATTAGCAGTTGCTTTATTTGGGCCAGTCAAAGATGTTAAAGCAATGAGTCATAAGTTAAAGAATGGTGTTGATATTAATAATGCTGTTCTTTTACAACATAGTAATAATATTTTAACTAGTATTGTTTGTTCAAAAGCATCGACAGGAATTAGTCCTAGTGAAATTTTAAGTTATGATACTACAATTAATGTTACTAATCTAACAAAATTAGAAGCAATTACAAAATATAATAGCCTTACAAATCAAACAACAGTTTTACCATTAGGATCAGAACATAATAATAAAATGTACTATGAATTACAGTATTTTATTAATATAATAAATAGTGAGAACTATTCGGAAATGAAGCGGTTATTAGATTACTCAATTGCGGCGATTCGTGTTTTAGAAGCAGTTCAAATCAATGAAGAACAACGGGGAGAATTATTAAATGAAATTAAATAAATATATTGATCATACTTTATTGAAACCAGATGCAACTATAGTAGAGATTAAAAAATTATGTGCTGAAGCAAAAGAATATGATTTTGCATCCGTTTGTATTAATCCAACTTATGTTCAATTAGCGCATAATTTATTACAAAATACTACAGTTAATGTTTGCGTTGTGGTGGGTTTTACATTGGGAGCGAATGCTACCATAACAAAAGTGACAGAAATTTCAACGGCATTAGCCGAAGGAGCAACAGAAATTGATATGGTAATGAATATTAGTAAGTTTAAATCAAATAATTATGATTTAGTTCGTGCCGATATGGCAGCATGTAAAAAAGCAGCTGGGCAACATATTGTAAAAGTAATATTAGAAACATGCTTATTATCTGATACAGAAATTATTAAAGCGTGTCAGTTAGCAGAAGAAGCAGGTCTTGATTTTGTTAAAACTTCAACAGGTTTTAGTAAAGCAGGTGCAACGATTGCCAATGTTAAACTAATGAAAAAAACAGTTGGAGAACGTATGCAAGTTAAGGCAGCTGGTGGAGTGCGTACTAAAGATGATGCTTTAGCAATGATTACAGCAGGAGCAACGCGAATTGGAACAAGTGGAGGTGTTAATATTATGAAAAATAAACCACATCGAACAGATTATTAGTTGACATAAAGCAGCAAAGGAAAATAAAAAATAATGTATTTTTTAAAAAACAAAAATTTAGAAGCAACTCTTAGTTCTGATCCGTTTGAATTAATTTCATTAAAAAAAGCTGGCAAGGAATATATTTATCAACAAGATAGTACATGAAAAAAATCGTGACCAATTTGTTTTCCGATCACAGGAAAGTTAATTAATAATGAATATCAATTAGCAGATAAAATTTATACGATGATGGGGCACGGGTTTTTTCGTGCAATTACTGCTTGAAAAGTTCTTACTTATACAGCAGATACATTAGTGGTTGAATATAGAGCAACAAAAGAATTTTATCATCAGTATCCATTTTTGTTTAAATTGGAAGTAACATATCAATTAGAAGCAAATAAATTAATTAATAAAGTTAAGATTACTAATCTTGACTTAAAACCATTGCCATATAATTTTGGTTGACATCCAGAATTTATTTGTGATGAGCATACTGGTAAAATTATTTTTGATAATCCACAAATAATTACCCATATTCCCGGTGGGACTTTTTTAGGTTCAGAAATGAAGAAAGAAACAAATTCTCAGTTTTTAATAAATCAATATGATTTTACAACTGGCCAATGTTATGCGTTACTAAAACAAACAACAAACAAAGTTTTAATTGTTGATTCAACTCGAGAAATTAGTTTAACAACAAAAGGTTATCCAAATGTATTAATTTGAAAATGTCAAAATGATGCAAAATATATTTGTGTTGAACCATGAGATGGCCATCAAGATGACATTAATTATCAAACAATTCCGCTTGACCAAAAACCATGAATTAATAAGTTACCATCACAACAAACAAAAATATATTGTTTAGAAGTAGAATTTAAAAAATAAAACCTCTTACTTGTTAAGAGGTTTTCATCAAAAATGAATATATTATGTAAAAAATTACAATAAGTTAGCAGGGGGATTTGCTTGGTGTCTAAAGAGGATATTAAGCTGTTCCATATAATCTTAGATTCTTATTGTAAGAGGTTTTTCATCATTCTTATGTATTAGTTTATAATTTCAGCAGTATTAATTTTGATAACTAAAGTACTAACCATTTTTTATTCATTTTTTAGCATCATAAAAATGAATAGGTGCCACATTATTATTTAACAAATATTTTATAGTTTTGAATAATTTAAGGTTTATATTCTGGTAACATATGGTAAACAAAAACACATCAGATTTTTGTTTTTCATAAAAAGTTATTTCATAAGTAGTTTAAATAATAATGTTGTCAACACCATTAGTATTATCCCGCAAAAACTTGACAAATGATTTTCTTTTTTATTTATTTATGTTTTATTTTATTGTTAATATTATTAGACTAATTTTATAAAAAATGTGTTGAATATAATGAGGATGAGAAAAGGGATAAAAATATTGTAGTACCTATGTGTTTATTTGGCTGTAATGCTTTATTTGAAAAAGGATTTATTTATGTTGACAATGATGGAATAATAAAGAAGGATTTTAATAAAAATGCTACTAGTTATACGGAATCTTTTATTAATAAAATTATTATGAAAAAATGTAATTTATAATGAATCTAATAAAAAATATTTTGAATATGTAAATTGTAAATGCAAGTGCAACAAATCTATTAACTAAATAATAACATATTTTATATGAAAAAAATAATTTTTTAATTTTCCAATATAAAATAATGTTATCTTAATTTAAAGTAAGACAGAAAGACGAGTGAATTTAAAATGAAAAAAATTTTAAATTTATTAACTGTATTAGCAATTAGTGGAGTAAGTATACCAAAATTAACAGCTTTTAGTTCATCATCTGAACAAAAAAAGGAGCAACATTCAAAACAGAAATAAAACTTTACTATAATGAAAATAATAAAAAAAATAAAATTATTTTTAATGATTGATATATAGAAAGCGATGGTTGACACTTATCTCATACATTTAATCTTGGAACAAATAATCCGATTAATTATAAAAAAATTATGTTTTTAGGTGAAAAAAGTGATTTTTTTCAAAAATTAGCTGAGGGGAAGAAGCATATTATGGAACAAAACTATCTTATTTCAATGACAGTTAAGTAAGCAAAAAAATAATTAATGCAAAAATTATTGATCCAAATTATGATGTTCCTCATTATATTAACAATGAAAATCGTTTTATAGTGCAAAGCTTCCAATCACCAGTTTTTCCATATTTAAAAGCAGTCCAAGAATTTGCTTTAACTTGATATTATGAAAATAATAATTTTTATATTCAAATTTTGTCATATCATTGAATAAGTGTTACAGGTTATTATGTTTATGGCGGAGCATGACAAGGAATTGGAAAAGGAATTAAATTATATAATATATAAATTTTTTATATGTAATTTTGCATAATACTTACAGACAAACATACTTTGCACTATAAAAACGATTAATTTTATGTAAAATAGTTTTGATATTAATAACTGACTTAATATAACACGTTCATCAATACTAAAATGCTTATAATTATTAAATACCTTTCTAAAGATTTTTTATTAAAAGGCATCGTGTACGATGAAGCGGCAAAAAACAACTCTTGTTAGGGTTGTTTTTTTATTTGAAATAAAACAACTCCCAAAAGGAGGTAATGATAATTAAACAACAAAAAATATGTGATGTTAATAATTGTTATCAAGTAATATCATTAATTACTCAAGAGTTTTCATCAAATAAAGTTTTATGAACTTGTAAAAAACATAAAGATTTATTAAATCGGACAAAAGATAAAAAACAAAAGCGATTTTATAAACGCTTAGAAAATTCAAAAATTATCTTTGATTATGAAACTGGTTCTTTAAAACTTTGATTTTACAAAACAACTTAATGCAGTGCGGGACGGTTATTTTAAATAACTAAGTGTTTTTATTCCACATAGGCGGTCTAGCCCAACGGTAATCAGTCCGGAAATAATAGACGCTTTAACAAGCGATAGTCGTGATAAGTCCAAGGTTAATATCAAACGACAATAAATATTGAGATGGCCACTTTATAAATAAATTTGCGATTAGCATTAGGCTCTTCAAGGTGCAAGTAGATTTATTTTAAAAACTGAACGCTTTGACCTGAAATGGTGCGGATGAAGAGAGAGAATTCTCTGGCTCCACAAAGAAAAAACAACTGTGTATTATTAAACATTCAAACAATTAACATACCGCCACCGCTCACCCCCAGTGAAGCGGATGGCGTAGTAAATAAATAGATAAATAATTATATAACTAATTCTCGCTTGGCACTTTCACTTGGGAGTGAGTGCCAGCGAATTAAAACTAGGAGGAATAATTTAGGAGGTTTATATGAAAAAGTTAAATAAAACTTGTCTTAAAAAAAGATATTGAGGTTATTGTTCAAAATGTAATCAAGAAAATAAATT
>NZ_RCOO01000220.1:0-1719 GCF_003987485.1 Spiroplasma endosymbiont of Megaselia nigra | reverse complement strand
ATGATGAAATTGAAACTATTAAAGAAAAAGGAGCATATACTCCTGATGAAATTAAAAAATTAACTGATTATACACTTAAAAACCTTAGATAATAAGGGAGTGAAATATTATGGCAACAATTAATTTGCCACAAGTACCTTTTATATTACAAGGTAATACAACAGGACAAAAAGCCTATGTTGATATGGTTAATGCTTTATTGCGTGGACCTTTATATAATGAATATGCAAGTATTATGCAGTATGCTACTGCAACAGCAGAACAAGTTGCTTGATTACCAAATGCAGGACAAGCATTATATAATTTAACTCATCGTGTAGTATGACAAGATGATTATTCATTACCAAATGGTGGGACAACTCAAACAATGGGATTAACAAGAATTCCAGTTCCTATTGATAAAAGATTTAATTTAAAATTAATGAATGAAGCTTTTGACTTAGCATTAATAGAACAAAATATTAAAAATGGTGTTATTGCTGATGCTATTTCTAGTGTAGTACAGAATAAATTTGTTAATTTAGAATGTGAATTAATTCAGGCTATTTATGATTATTGTTTAGCAGATGGTCAATATGAAGTAATTCCATTTCGTAGTTATACAGCCGAAAATGCAGATGATGCAAATAAAGCATTCTTTAAATTAAATGAAACTTTGATTGAATTAACAAATCAAATTAGTAATTTATATTTTGGTTTACCAACAGATAAAATGTTTATGGTTTTAGGACGAAGAGCATATTTAGGATTAACACCTGCTTACTTAAAAGTAATTGGTTCACAAGCTCAATTAAAAGCAATGGTTAATGGTGAATTATATGAAAATACAGCAATGGGTATTCCTGTATCAAAAAGTTTTCATTTAGAAAAAAAATATACAAAAGGACAAGTTAACCGTGATAAAGGTTATAATTTTAATAATGTAAATGGTTTAATTATTAATAAACAAGTATGAGCATATCCAATTAATATGGATACTATTCAACAAGTTTTAGATAATGATACTGCTAACCCTAAATGAATTGGTAAAGTGCAATATGCTACTCCAACAATTTTATATCCTAAAACATGTAAAATTATTTTAGAAAAAGAACCAACACAAGATGAAATTAATACTGCTAAAAGTAATCTAAATAAAACATTTAGAGTGCCAGTTGATTATGTAATTCCATCATCAAGTAAAATTGATATTAGTAAAATTAATAAATTAGATAAACCAACTATTCATGTTACAGACCCAACAAAAGCAACACCAGAACAGTTAAAACCACAATTTAAAGCTGTTGTTTTAAAAGCAGTAAAAACAGTAAATAGTTCTTTAACTGAAAGTGATTTTGATTACTTTATTGAAAGTAAGGGTGAAGACTGACCAATTAATATTACAAATGATAAAACAGTTGCAGTGCAAATTGAAGGTAAAAACAACGCTACTGGTCAAACAAACCCGATTGATGTAGTAATTAAAAATTCTTAATAAACAATGAACTTACTAATTTTACGAGTTTTAACTTTATTAGTAACTAATTTAGAAAATAAACATTTAATAAGTAAATTTGTAAATTTAATTAATAGAGTTAATCAAGTTCAAAATAAAGTATTAAAGCCAATTAATTATATTAGTGATAAATATAATAAAATTACAAATAAAGTTGAAGATATTTATCAGTGATTAAATCCATTTACTTATTTAGATTTAATTAAAAAAGGTCATAAAAAAGA
>NZ_RCOO01000219.1:0-1722 GCF_003987485.1 Spiroplasma endosymbiont of Megaselia nigra | reverse complement strand
AATTTATTTTCTTGATTACATTTTGAACAATAACCTCAATATCTTTTTTTAAGACAAGTTTTATTTAACTTTTTCATATAAACCTCCTAAATTATTCCTTTGATTTTTAACTCGCTGGCACTCACTCCCAAGTGAAAGTGCCAAAGCGAGAATTAGTTATATAAGTATTTATCTATTTATTTAATACGCCATTCGCTTCACTGGGGGTGAGCGGTAGCTGTGTTAACATTTACAATTAACTACAAAGTACTACAATGTTCTACATTTTGTAGTTACTTATAGTATTAAGTACCTCATAATCAAGCCCCCACTAGTAGATTAATTAAGAAATCCTTGCCCAGTTCTTAAAAGTTAATCAACTTCTACGCACACGATTTTATTTTTATTCTTGCAATTAAAAGTTATGAATACAGCATTATCTGTTTATCTTAAGCAAAAAAAAAAAAAAAACAAGTTAACAGTTCTATTGGTTTCTTTACTGACAAAATGCCATGTTGGGGAACCTTCCAATAAAAAATATGTAATTGTGAAATTAAATAATTGTAGAACCAATATATTTAATTTTTAAAGTCGTTTTATTTCAAATAAAAAAACAACCCTTTAATAAGGGTTGTTTTTTCATACTTCATCCTTTATTTTACAAAATATAAGCAATTAATTAAAGGAGAATATTTAGTTATTTATGAAAAAAATATTTTTTTGAAGTTTTATTAGTATTCCAATTGCGATGATAATTTTATTATTATCCTTATATTTTACGAATCTTTGAAAACCAACATTAGTTGCAATTATTGTTAGCAGTATTTTATTAATTATTGTTGGGATTTTTGCGTATTTTTATATTCGCAATAGTTATCTTAATTTTGAAAAAGATACTTCTGGGGAATTTCAGTATAATATTAAACAAAAGTTCTGAAAATTAGGAATCATTGGGTTTATTGCTGATTTTTGTGATACGATTGGAATTGGTTCATTTGCAATTAGTATTGTGCTTTTAAAGTTAACAAAACAAGTTAAAAATGATAAGCAATTGTTAGGAACTTTAAATGTTGGTCATGCAATTCCAACTTGTTTACAAGCGATTATTTTTATTTCGTTAGTGAAAGTAGAATGATTAACGTTAGTATTATTAATTACAGCCGCAGCAATAAGAGCTTATGTTGGCACGTTAATTGCTAATAAAATTAAATTAGGTTGAGCACAAATTTTATTAGGCGTTGCCCTAATTATTATTTCAATAATTATTTTATTAGGACAAAAGGAAGTTAGTGTGATGCCAAGAGCTGGGACAAGTGATTCATTAGAAGTATGATGAAAATATCTTTTAGGAACCATGATCTTTTTTGGATTAGGAATTTTACAATCATTAGGGATTGGGATTTATGCTCCAGCAATGGCGGTAACTTATTTAATGGGTTTAAGTTCACTTTGTGCTTTTTCAATTATGATGGGGTCTAGACTGCACCCATTTTAGTAAGTACTAATAAAAAGTATTTACTATTTTTTTTATTATATCTTTTTCTTTACGATTTGAATATCATGTATTTCATTTTATAACATCTTGTATATATTCTTCATGTGAATTATATATTTTATTATGGATTGTAGCTTTCTTAAGTAATGAATGAAAACTTTCTATAACAATATTATCTGCACAGTGGTATTTTTTACCCATTGAAATTATAATACCGTTAGAGACACATTTATAGTGATAAATAGCGG
>NZ_RCOO01000218.1:0-1726 GCF_003987485.1 Spiroplasma endosymbiont of Megaselia nigra | reverse complement strand
AGATTAAGAAAAGGAGAAAAAAACATGAAAAAATTATTTAGTTTATTAAGTGTATTAACAATTAGTGGTACTGCTATACCAACAACAATTGCTGCTAGTCCTTATCAAAAAGAAGAAACTATCAAAAATAGTGATATTAATTATCAACAAACAAATAATTTAGAAAGTTTAAATAGAAACAAAAGAAATATTGATAATAGTAAAAATTATAATTTTATTTTTAATGATGTTATTTTTCCAAAATTTAGATTTTATATTTATCCAAATTTCGGAGCAGTAGTTTTATTAAATAAAATATATTTTATTGCAAATAATAATTATATTCGTATATATGATATAGAAAACGAAAATTATAGTGATTTTATTAATTTTGGAAACATAGAAATACGAAATATTTTTTCTTGAAAAAATAATTTATTTATTTATAGTAAAGATGGAAAAATATATAAGTATAATTTTGAAACATTAGAAAAAGAACTTATAATTAGTTTTCCAGAAAATTTTAGTTTTAGTATTCCTCCAAAAAATATAATTAATGAAAATAAGGTTTATTTTTTTTCATCTACCTCTAGTTGAATTATAGAATTTAATATAGAAACAAATGAATTTAAACAAATTTTAATTTCTCCAACAAATGAAATTCATTTCAATTCTGGAATTGAAATGAACAATAAACTTTATTTTATTACAAATAATGGAAATATATACAAATATGACCCAGAAAATTTAGGAGAAATAAAAAACTATCCAATAAAATATATTAATAAAATAAATGAAGAAATAAACAATGTTTCTTTAATTAAAATAAATAATAATGTTTATATAAATGACAATTATAAAAAAATATATAAATATAATTTAAAAAATAATGAAAGTATTATTTTTTTAGATAATTTAAATAATTTTAATAGTAAATTTATTTTTTTTAATAAAATTAACAATGAAGTTTATCTTTTTGATGAAAATGGTATTATTAATAAGTATAAAAATGAAGATGTTGTTTTAAATATAGAAAAACAAATAAAAGCGGGGTTATATTTTTATTATAAAAAACAAAATAATAATTTTAGAATTAAAGATATATCGAATATTAATTTAGATAATTTGATAGTTTCTGATATTTCTTTAAAACGAAAAAAAATGGATATAAAGCATTTATTAAGAGTAAAAATTTAGAAGATATTTGTCAAAATATTAGTGCTGTATTTACAAATAATACTACTATAGAACAAACGCAAAACAGCAATTCTTGTTCCGAAAAGATTGTAGAAACAAATACATTTCAAAAATTAAATGGATTTTCAAAAACAGAAACAAAATCAAATTCAACCACTACTGGAAAAAGTAATTCAAAAGCCGATAAAAAAGCGTGAAGTTGAAATTGGAATGCTAAAGTTGGTATAAAAACACAAGTATCCGTCGGAATTCCACTACTTGCAGAAGGAAAAGTTGAAGTATCTGGAGAAGTTGGCGGAGGTGAAACACGTTGAGAAGACACAACTTATACTGATTCTATAAATGAGGGAAAAACAACAACTTTTAATGTTGGTGATATTTCAAATACAGCAAATACAGAAATTCATACAAACACAAAGGACATAACAATTACTATACCATCTCAGCCAGTAAAAATACCGCCACATAGTAAATATAGTATTTTTGTTAAATCAAACAAAGTACTATCAGAATTTATTTTATCTTTAAATCAAAAAATCTACGGAAAAAT
>NZ_RCOO01000217.1:0-1726 GCF_003987485.1 Spiroplasma endosymbiont of Megaselia nigra | reverse complement strand
AATTTTTTATAAATTTTGTTATCATTTAGTCATAAGCGAAACTTAATTTGTTTCTAATTACTTAATTTTATTAAAAACCTAAGAATAATGAATACTACCGAATTCCGCCATTAACGACAACCCCACCTGGAGCAACGGCATTATCGCCAACAAATCCAATATTGTGTAAACCAATATAAGCAATAAAAAAATCAATTCCAGCACCAATTGCTAATTTTAATGAATCTGGAATCTCATTAATAATAATTGTTCGTAATTTAGTTATTGAAATAAGGCAGAAAAATATTGCTGAAAGCATTACAGCAATTAAAGCCCCTTGATATCCTAATCCATTATTAGCAACATTAAAAGTAAAAATAGCATTTAGCCCCATTCCAGGTTCTAATCCAACTGGCATATTCGCTGATAAACCCATAATTAAAGTAGCAATAAAAGCACCAATTGCCGCGGAAATAAAAATCCCTCCAAACGCCATATTTTGACTTGGATCACTTGGATGATTAATATCTGGTGCAGAAGATAACATATTAGGTTGCACTGATAAAATATATAACATTGATAAAAATGTTGTTAGGCCACCAATAATTTCTTTTTTAAAAGTTGTTTTTAAATCACCAAACCTAAAAAAGCTTCAATCTTTTTTTAAAACATATAATTTATTTCTCCATCTAGATCTATTTGTAAAAATAAAAAACATTAACCTTGTTTAATTAACATAAGTTAATGCAAAATGAAGCATTAACCTATAGAGTCTTCTTATAAATGGTAAGACGTAGAAACACTAGACCATATTACTAGCATATATAGGAATTGTTTAATACATTTACTTTTTAAATATACCGAATTTCATAAAAAATTACAATCCCTTTAATAAAAAAATATTACATTTTCAGAAAAAGGAAAAAATGCTTTAAAACTAGTATAAGTTTTAAAAGACTTGATAAATTCTGTTGTTAAATAGTCTATTGCTAATGCTATTAAATCTTGACGATAATTTTCTACTAAATTCGCTCAACAAAATCATCCCAAAATTAAATAAACAATGCCAATAATAGATAAAATTTGAATTGTAATGTCAATTGCATTAATAACAGTATTGTCTTTTAAAAACTGTATTAAAATAACTAAAATTGTTGCTACAATAAATAAAAATATTGTAAACAACAAAAATCATGACAAAAATTTTAATCAAAAAAAGCATTTTGATTGTTTTGTTTTTTGGTTATAAACATAATAAAAATGAAAAACCATATCATAAATTTTTACAATGCTTTGGTCTTTATCATCAGTACGACGAATAATGACAGCATTACTTATTTTTGAAAAATTCCGTGCTTTAACAATATGGTTTTGTTCTCCAATATTAACATCTTGTAAATCATTCTCATCTAACATTTTCCGTAATAACATCCGTGGTTTTAATGTTGTTTTTTTCTTTTTAAACCTTAATAAAATAAGACCAAATATTAATCAACCTACAAGAAGCAGTCCAATTACAATAATAAAAATAAAATAAACTAATCCTGTTATTTGCGTTAAATTAAACATTTTTTAATCAAGTTCCCCTCCCATATATATCAATCATACCGTATTTTTAAAAAAAAAAAAAAAACAGCATTTTAAAATGTACAATGTTTCTTTTAACTGAGAATATGAAATAAAAAACCTTTCTAGGTTATTATTAAATATATAAAGTTAGGAGAAACATTTTTTATATGGCAAAGGG
>NZ_RCOO01000216.1:0-1729 GCF_003987485.1 Spiroplasma endosymbiont of Megaselia nigra | reverse complement strand
TATGCACCTTTACCATTCTTATTAATTTTATATTCGTTATATCAATTCTTATTAGTAAAGTCTTGCATTTTTAAAAAGTTATTAATTAATTTAGTATCTTTTTTTTGATTAGTAAGTGGATTATAAATGCTAATTTCTAAATCTCGTGGATTTAAAAAATTAGCATTATCTTCACAAATTCTTTTTTCTAAAATCTCATTATGTTTTTGAACAGTAACATTTTTACGATTAGTAATCGTTGATGCTAAATTAAGATAATAACTATCAATATCATAATCTTTTTTTATTTTATTTTTGGCTGGTAACAATCCCATTTATATCACCTCTTTATTTTGTATCTTCTTTTTTAATAACATCTTCAATACTATCTTTATTTTGTTCTTTTTTATGTGTTTTGATAAATCTAATTGTTTCAATAATTAAAACAATAACCCCAAAACCATTAAGCATTGCACCAATAATTACATATGCAGGTCAACCAATTCCTAATTTAGTAGGTCCTATAAAACAAATAATAATTCCTGCAATAAAAAACAATGATGAAACTCCAAAGATTTTCAAAAACATAATTACATCTTTAACTTCTACTTTTGGCATAATAGCATCTCCTTCCTATATGGGCGTTCCCTCACCCTGAAATTCATAAATTTTTGATGAAGCATCTAATTCAAATGCTGCTGTATTGTGTGTTTGATAATTAACAAGAAAACATCTAATTTTATTTGTTACGCCTTTATTTTGTCCAATAAAACTACTTTCAATAATATTACTTGTAGTATGCCCCAAATATGGTGGTGATAAAAAAACATATATATTTGCAGCACTAACAGCTCCTTGATTATTATAAAATTTAGAAGAAACAGGATTTTTAATTACTCCAAAACTATAAGAACCATTGACAAAATATCATTTATTTATTTTAAGTTGTCCATTTTTTACTTCTTTTCATAAAGGACTATTTTCATATGTAAAATAATTATTTTTTATTTCTAAAATATTATTATTTAAATTATTTGTTATATTTTTGCAATATTCATATACTGATTTTGCAGTTGGTACTTCTTCATCTGTTGACGTATCATTAATGGTTTTTGTTATTGGTACTTGAATATTATTTTGTACTGTTCTGACTGCTTTTGTAAAATCTGGCGTATTTTCTGGGGTTATATCATGAATAAATCCAATATCATAATTTGCATAAATTCTTGTAGTTTTAACATAACTAGTACAATCTATTCAATCAATACTTAGATTAGATTTTTCTGTTAATTTATCTTGTTTGTTATTAAAATTTTCTTTTGTTTCGTTTGAAAAATTATCTATTTTTTTATCTAATTTGTCATCAGTTTCTATTCTTTCTGTTTTTTCTTTTTCTATTAAAGCATCAACTTCTAACTGAGTATAATATGCTTCTAAATCTATCATTGTTAAATCAATACCTTCTTCTTGAAAAGTACGAAACATTTTCTTTAAAGTTGTTAAATTAGCCAATGATTTTGCATAAGTAGGCAATAGACCTTGTCATGTTGCCATAGGGTCATTTTGTGAAGAATAATTAATATTACCAACACTCATATTTGCCGAAGTAAAAAACTCAATTGGAATACGGTTAAATGTTCAATGTTCAACAGTAATAAACACCATATTAATACAAATTTTCTTTAATAATGGGTCTTTAAATGTTTCAAACTTTAATTTTGAAAATGGATAATTCAAATATGAATTAATC
>NZ_RCOO01000215.1:0-1748 GCF_003987485.1 Spiroplasma endosymbiont of Megaselia nigra | reverse complement strand
AATTAATGTAATAGCTTTATTCAAAAAATCTAATTTAGAATCGCTTATAAAAAATTTACTATCTTCTAAACACTGTAATAATTCTTCATATTTACCATTAAAAAAATAATCAACTGCTTTATGATATGCTTCTCTATTTTCCTTATTTTTATTTTGAAAGGGATATATTTTTTTAAATATACTTGTAAGATGAAATTTATCTAAACTATATGATACCTTGTTATTTTTATATTTTGCTTTTACTGCTCTATAAATTTTTTTAATTTGTTTTTCACCATCACTTAATATTAATATTTTAGTATCTTCATTAATATCGTAAATATCCATTAATTTAAAAATTTTATCAATAAAATTATCAATATTAGATTTATTATTTTTATTCTTATGATTTTTATTCATCATTTGGAAAACGCCATTTTTCTTTTTCATTTTTTTTCTGGTTTTTGTTGACTTTTCTTCATCAACACCAACATGCATAGTTGAAAGAAATATTTTATTTTCAACTCTTTTTTTATTTTCTCGCATTGGCACAAAAGCTCCGTCAATTTGAATATATAAAACATTATTTGGAATTTTAATTTTATTGTTATTTTTATTACTAATGTAATCTGTTTCTTCTAAATCGGCATTTTTAAAAATATTAGATATTATTCTTTCACTAAGATTAGCGTTTTCAACAGTATCTAAAATATCTTTATATCTTTTTCCATCACCCATAAAAGACATATATTTATTTTTTAAATTTATTTCAATTCTTTCGTATTTTTTTAAACCTAATTCTTCATCTAAAGGATAACGATTTATATTTTCTTTTTTTTCTTCATCATATTTAACATATAATCTTCTTTTAATAGGAATATCTCCATATTATGTTTTAATTGTTTTTGGCAATTTTGATATCACCTTATATCCTTGCAATATTTGTCCTTGTTGATATAATTTAAATATCTCATTATCTCTTTCAATCAAGAAATTTTTAGTTTCATTGTTTGCTTCTATTATTTTATCTTTTTTATAATATTCTAATAAATTTTGTTTTAATTCCATTTTATAATTTCCTTTTGTAATTAAACAAATTATTCTAAATTATGATACTTAATAATTCACATAATCTTATCAAAAAAGGAGGCTATTTAAAAATGCAGGATTTTACCAAAATTAATAACAAAAAACGGATTACTAGTTATGAACATTTAAATAAAAAATATGATTTGAATTTTAGTGACTATAATTTTGGTTTTGATTGAGAAGTATTTAAAGACTTTGTTGGTGATAGTTATGCCCGATATTTTACTTCGCCAATTTTTTTTTTTAAATTTGTTTCAGCTGGTCGTGGCTCGCGGGATTTTCATAAGTTTGTGAAAAATTACTTAAAGTTTAAAAAAATTTTTGCCACGCTTTTCAAAATACTTGGGAAAAATTCTAAGCGTTAAGCGAAGAATTTTATAAAGGTTCCTAAATTTGTTTGAAAGAATCTCAAAACTTTTTTTAACTTGTAAGTCATTTTATCACAAAAATTTAAGAAAATAAACCGCTCGCCCAAAAACAAGATTAGTTATATTCCCATTTTAAAACGATATGGATAAGAACCATAAAACAAAGCATCATATGGGTCATGGTACATTTTACTATCGGGTGTGTTTGTTTTAGTATCACTAAATCTTAGTTCACTAATGCACTTATCTAAAAATGGGAAGTTATCTAATATGCCATATATTTTGCCTTGAACAAACATTTTTCTTATTCAG
>NZ_RCOO01000214.1:0-1765 GCF_003987485.1 Spiroplasma endosymbiont of Megaselia nigra | reverse complement strand
TAATAAAAATGGTAAAGGTGCATATTTTATTTTTGCTAATAATTCAAAACTTAATTTTATTACTATTGATTTTTACAATGACCAGTATGATGAATTAGGTAATTTAGTATCTTGTACTTTTGATTATGACCCTTATATTAAAAATGACCAGAGTGTTTTTATTACTGAAAAATTAGAAATTGATTATGTAACTAAACAAGTAAAAGTTATTAGAAAGTTAAAAACACGATTATACAGTACTGTTACTGATTTATATATTGATGATACTAAATGAAATAATTATACAACTTTACAAAGAGAAGAAATATTACCAATTGATTTTATTCCAATTGAAATTATTCCTAATAACCCTAATTTTGAACCTTCTGCTCGTTATGGTAAACAATTTGCTAGTATTTTAGATATTATTGCTGAAAAGATTATGTTAGACCCATTATTAAATAGTGGTAAATTTACCATTAATACTAACGGAGTAACCGGTGTGGTTGACCAAGAAATTAGCAAAATGTTAGCTTCATTTATTGAAAATGACTTGTTATTAGTTGAAGGAGAATTCAATTGATAGTATCCCCTTAGATTTTGCTAATCAATCGCAGTACAGCGATCCTGATTTAGAACAATTATTTACTGAAGACCGTGCTAGAACATTATATATTTATAAAATTAATAATCTTGTTAAGACAAAGCAAAAACCAACCTTAAATTACTCTCAAAATAGCGTTAAAATTGGTTTTATTGACAAAAAAGAATATATTAAAATAACTGGTTATGAAATTAGTGACTTTAATTTTAAATTACAAATTCAACAAAACACCACAATTCAAGATAATAGCACAAGTTACGTCATGATTGATGAAAAAGATATTTTAATTAATGATATGTCAAAACAATACAAAGCATTTTTAGAATCCTATGATTTAAAAATAATCTCTATTAATGAACCAATTACCGAAGATAATAAAAATGAATGTTATATCATTGAAGAATATAAACGTCCTTATTCACCTGATGGTGTCAATATTATTAAATCTATGCATTTAGTAAAAATAACTGACTTTAAATGAAAAAATCAAAATAGTATTCATTTAGTATTACAAAAATCATTACCCGAAGACACAGTATTTACTGGGATTGAAATTAAATATCCCAAATCAATGTTATTTGGAAATATCAAATGTTGAGGAAATATTAATGGTGTTTATTCTTATCCATCATCAATAATTGAAAATGCTAGTTTAGTGCCTTTATTATCAATACCAATAGAAACAAACCCTAATTTAAGAGTATTTCAATATTGATTTACTGAAAATTTTTTACCATGAAGTATCGCCAAAAACTATATTCAAGGAAAAGATATTTTAGGTTTATTAGTTGTTAAAGAATTAAATATTATTTTATTAAATTATCTAACATATCGTTATAACTATGACCGTAAATTTCAAGGTGCAAAATATGATTAAAAAGGTAACCCTAGCAATAAAGTGGCTGAGCTGCGCCAAAAATTCGAAGGACAAAAACCCGAAGATGTAATTGATGGTTTATTTGAAAACTGAAAATTAGATAATTATAAATCTTTAAATGATAATAGAGTGCACCCCAAAAAGTAAGTATTAGTAAAAAAGGTTTATAAACTTTTATTTATTATATCCTTTTCTTTGCGGCTTGAATATCATTTATTTCATTTTTTAACATCATTAATATATTCGTCATGCGATAAGTAAATATTGTTATGAATTGTTGCTTTTTTTAATAAAGAATGAAAACT
>NZ_RCOO01000023.1:0-11330 GCF_003987485.1 Spiroplasma endosymbiont of Megaselia nigra | reverse complement strand
CTTTATAAAAATCATTTCGGGCTAATTTACCAATTGTATATAATAAAGTTTCATTATTAGCCTGTTTTGTAAAATCAAATATTAATTTATCAGATAAAATCTTTTTACCCGTAACTTGTTTTACAACATCTTCTAAATTATTAGCAGTTATTACACCTAATTTTTCAAGTAGTTTAGTTTCTTTTGCTAATTTTAAAATTCTAGTTGTACGAGCAGCACGCGTTAATTTACCAATACCACCAATTGTTGGTAACAAATTTAAGGCAGTACTTTTTACTGTCACTTCTGAGGTTAAACTATCATATATTTGATTTACAGCAAAATCTGTTGCTGTTTCTACTCCAAATGAGATAAATGCTGCGGCAAAATTAGATAATCCTGCTCCCAAACCAATAGCAGAAGCAATCCCGCCAGTTAAAACTGACAAACCAAGAGCTAAAACTTGAATTCCTAAAAATTCGAGTAGTTGTAAACCAAAACTTTTTTGTTGTTGTTGGATTGACAATCTGGTTGGTATTTTTTTAACAGCATAAATAAGGGCTGTTTTAGATGTTCCAATTGGCATAATTTATAAAACGAAAAAGTACTATTTTTTAGTACTATTAAGAATTTTTAATTTTAACATCAATCAGACTTGTTTGACCAGTTGCTTTGTTTTTACCTTCAATTTGAACCTTAATAGTTTTATCATTTGTAATATCAAGCGGTCAGTCTTCACCCTTACTTTCAATAAAGTAATCAAAATCACTTTCAGTTAAAGAACTATCTACAGTTTTAACTGCTTTAAAAATAACATCTTTAAATTGTGGTTTTAATTGTTCTGGTGTTACTTGTGTTGGAGTATCAACATTAATTGTTGGTTTATCTAATTTATTAATTCCACTAATATCAATTTTTGTAACAATATGTTTAATAATTCCTTTCGTTTCAACTACCGCTCCACCTAAATATAAAACTCTTTCCATAATTAAAGTATTACCCATACCAGTACCTAAGGCCGCAGCGCCAACCCTTAATGGGGTGTGATCTTTTTTACGTAAGATAAGTTGGTCATATTTTTTGCTAAATTTAAAGGCAATTGCATTAACTCCATTTGGTAATAATTCAATTGTTCCTTCTGAACCATCTTTATTAATAATTGGTAATTTTTTTGGAACCATATAATATGTTGTTCCTTCAACAGTTTTCATTGCTCCACTTGTTGCAATTACGCTATTTATTTGGTCGTTTGCTCCAAGTTGTAACTGTAATTTATTACGAATTCCACGAATAAAATCAGCCGAACCCAATACAACTGTTTCTGATGGTGTAAAGCCATTTTCATATATTTTATCCATAATTTCATCATGGACTTGTAAAGCATTTGTATCATCTGCTTTTTGTCCTTGAATAGTTGTAACAATTCCTTTATTAATAATTTCTAAAATTTTATTGCGTTTATAAGCAACCTCCGTATCCATTGCTTGCTCAATATCGGCCGCTCAAAGATTAGGATTAAAATCACTTTCTACGGGGTCTAATTTACGAGCAAAAGTTAAAATTGTATCTAATTCAACTGTTCCATCTTCAAACTTTACTTCAGTGTAGTTTAAAAGACTGTCATCAGTATTAAATATTTTTCCATCTTTTCCTATACCTTCATTATATTGAATATTTTTCTTTCTTTTATATGTTAAACCAAACTTATTTGCTTCTTTTCACGCAAATAATGCCTCTCAGCTAAATTTTTGTTGATATGTATGTAGATATCATTGGTCAAATGATTCACAATCTTTTTGTGTTGCTTGATTAACAATATCGCCGAATATTCTTTGTGGATTTTGTGCCATAATTTACTTCCTTCTTTCTATTTATTAAATACATTGTCTGTATCTAAAATATTGTTTTCTTTATTTTCTGATTTTGGTACGCCACCAGTATTAACTGTTTGTACTTTAGTTAATTCATCATAAACACTTTGCAATTGTGCTTTAATGATTTCAATATAATCACTAATATCATAAGATTTTAATAAAACATTTTTAAAATCTTCATTATCAGTTAAAGAATTAATAAAATCAATTACTTCAATTTGTTTTAATTTAATTGTTTGTTCTTCAATTTGTGAAGTTAATTCAGTATTTTTTGTTTTTAGTTCGTTGATTTGTTGATTACTATTTTCTAAATTACTTGCATTAAATTCTTCAACTTCATCAGTATTTTCTAAAATAATTTCAGCAGTTTTAATATCTAAACTACCACTTTCATTTTTAATAGGTTCATTATTTTCATCAATAAGAACATATTTTACATTTTTTATTGCCATTATTTATCCTCCTATTTTTTAATATTTGTATTTGTTCTTTTTCTAATAGCCTTTTGGATAATTTCAAAACTATCAACTCGAAAAGATAAAAAATATCGTTTAGTTTTTATATTTAACTGATTAAATACTGAGCCTTTAATTTTTATCTCATCATCTTTTTTTAATTTCAAAAAATTAGTTAAAACAGATGGATTATATATTGATAATGTTGAGTAATTTAACCCATCTCATTGACATTTAGCCGAACAAGCATCAACTTCAACACCACCAGCAACTAGTGCTTTAATTTTGGTTTTAATAGGATTTTCATACAATCTAACATTTAACTCCAATTTATTAATCCTTTTATTTTTTATTTTAGTTTTATTAGTTACTGATGTTTTAGATAAATTACTTTTTCTTTCTGCCATTTCTATCAACTCCTTTGATTAAAAAATATTGTAGGTGTTTCCAAGCATCATGTTCATGTTCTGTCATTTTAATATTTCCTTTATAAAGATAATTTATTTTAACAACGGGTGATTGTAAAACATAAGTTAAATTAAATAGATATTTACATAAAACTTTTAAACCACCAATAAATTTAGGAGTAGATAATGGATTTTTTATTTTTAAACCCTTATGAAGTTGATAATCTTCAATTATTACAATAACTTTATTTAAATAAGAACAAATTTTATTTTTAAATTCATTTAATATTAAATACATATTACTTATTGCTTCTTCTTCATTTCTAGAATTAAAAGTAATATTATTAATTATTTTCTTTTGCAAAACATCATAAATAATAATACCAGTTTGTCCAATTCCAGCAGGATCAACTGTAATAATATATTTAGTCATTTTTATCCAAAATAGATTCTATTTCTTTTGTTTTATATTTTTCAACAAAATAAAACCAATTATCAATAATTTTTAAATTGCATTTTAATTTTGATATTTTTAACTCTGTTTTGCTATTATTTAATACTTTTTCAATTATAAAATTATTGTTATCATCTTTTATTGGTTTTCAACCATTGCCAATTTTATAACACATTACAAAACGCATATAGTTTCCTCCTGTTTTAAAAATATTTAAATAAATCATCATTTATAATTTAAAAAATAATTAATTTATAAAAAATTAAAAAAACTGTATAAATACAATTCAAATATTTATAAATTAATTATTTTTTAAATTTAAAACCTTTAAAATTATTATTTATTTAACAAAAATTAAGTAAGGTGGATAGGACCTAACTATACTTTTAAAAATTAATTAAAATAAAAGATTAAACTATAATTAATTTTAATATTTAGTCGCTTTTAATTGTATTTATAACAATTTAAATATTAACAATTAAAATAATTTAATCGCTAATATCTAAATTATAACAGACGAAATAAAAAAAACAATTAAATTTAAAATTTAATTGTTTTTTTTATTTCGTAAATAGTTTTTAAAAAAAAATAATTTATGTGAACTAAAATTATTTAAGTATTTTAAATTAATATCTTAGAAATTGTGGAATAATATATCACTTACTTATTTAAGTTATATTACTTTTAATTTTATTGTCAATATATTTTTATATTTTTAGTATAAATTTTTATTAAAAAAGTATAGTAAACAAAATACTATTGAACTTTATTAAAAAGTATATAAAAAACACCAATTAAAAGCGACTAAAATTGGTGTTTTTTATATATTGAGTAATCTTATGAGTTGCTTACTCAATGTATATTATAACAACAAATATAATATATACAATAAAAATAGCCTTTAATTTTAAAGGCTATTTTTGCTTTAAGTAGACAAAAAATCAAATTAAAATATCTCTTTAAATTGCAAATCATAAGAAATAATTAATTTATCTACCAATTTCAATTATAACAAAAAAAAAGGGTGGACAGTTTTTATAAAAATATTTTCATGTTATAATTTAGATATTAGCGATTAAATTATTTTAATTGTTAATATTTAAATTGTTATAAATACAATTAAAAGCGACTAAATATTAAAATTAATTATAGTTTAATCTTTATTAAAAGAAAAAACTTCTAATTAATTTACATAATGTCTCTAGATAGTTAATTGTATTAAAAACAATTAACTATTTTTAATTTGTTGTTGTGAATAAATTAAAAATAAAAATTTAATATGTAAGTGAATAAACACTATAAAAAAGCCGGCCGAGGCAAGCGCATTATTAGGGCGTGAGGAAGTATGTAAATCGGCGTTGGTTATTGTAAAATAACTAAACGATAGTGGTGATAAGGTTTGGGGCATATCGAACCACAATAAAAATAGAGATAAAACCTTTATATTTTTTATCGTTGTAACTAGGGTGTGTTTAGTGAGGTAAAAAATTAAATAAGTCCGAGCGAGGAGAGGTAGTGGGCTCCGTGGATTAAAACACATATAAGGCATTTTTTAGTTTTGCTAATTCTAAAATTTGTATGCTTATGGGTGTTTTATGTAAAAATTAGAAACAATAAATAAAATAGTGTAAATATAAAAAAATAAAATTTAATAATTTAAATTATATTTTATTTTAAAAATTCTAATCACTTATTTCCTTTATCATTTCTTTAATTGCTTTACATACTTTATTATATTCTGGTGCTGAATAACTAAACAACTTACCTTTTTTATTTAAAAATTTATATTTTTTTGCTATTAAAAAATTATTATTTGATTTTTTTATTAAATTAACTAATAAAGCATGTTGTCTTTTAGTACAAGAAATGAAAAAATTACTTTTTCAATTTTTTTATAACCATACTTATTTTTATGTTGCTTTTGTTGTTCTATTGGTATTGGTTTTAAACATTTATAGCATGTTTTAACAATAAATTTACTCTTATTCTCAGATTTACAAAATTAACACTTGTATAAAAAAGTTTTGTTTCCTTGTTTCTACTATGTACCATATTATAACTCATACAAATAATTTCTTTCTTATTTTTATTATAAAATAAAAAAATATCTTATTTAGATAATTTTTATTTAAATTAATTTGCTAGTAATCTAGTAATTGATAATTAAATTATAACATAAAACCTTAAAAAAGGAAGCTATTTAAAAATGCAAGATTTTACAAAAATTAATAACAAAAAACGAATTATTAGTTATGAACATTTAAATAAAAAATATGATTTAAATTTTAGCGACTATAATTTTGGTTTTGATTGAGAAGTATTTAAAGATTTTGTTGGTGATAGTTATGCCCGATATTTTACTTCATCCTGTTTTTTTAAGTTTGTTTCAGCTGGAAGAGGTACAAATAAAACATGAAACCATCTGGCTGAAAAATTATTTATGGCTTGTAATTTTACCGATGCTTCATCTAACATTTTACGAAGATATGCCAATACCCATGATGATACCACTTTTGGCGATACAATTAATGTCTGCAACTATCTATATGATAAATATGGGATTGATATAGGACCTGAAAATGAAAATGGCATTGTTTGACCTAAAAATGTTAAAGAAGGTGGTGAGATTGTTTTTCCTAGTGGTGTTAGGATTAGTTTTGCTGGTTATGCTAATGGTAATAAAATTATGGGAAAAGTTGGTAAAGGTAGCGGTATTATATTGGCATGAACTGACGAAATGATACATGCGGAAGAAAAAGAAATCTTAACTGATAAAGAACTAGATAAAAGATATAACAATTTAAGAGTTTCAATGTTTCGTTCAAAAAGTTTAAAAGTATCTTATGAAAAATACACAGATGAAAATGATAACGAACAATATAATTTAGACAATCCTATTCCAATAAAAGAATTATCTTGGACATTTCAAGAATGAGATAATATAACAAAACAATACATAACAGTAACAAGATATTTTCATAAAACATATTCTAATCAATTTACTTTTAACCCTTTTGATAAATACCATGTATTTTATGAAAAATTTGTAACGCCATATCTACCTTTAAATGAAAGAATTAAAAATATTTTAAAAGAACACAATCAAATATATTCAGAAAACAAACAAGCATTTAATGGTTTGGGTGTTTTTAATTTACGATTAACAATGGGTTCTGTTTGAAATAAAATTCCTGATATTACTAAAAAACTTGTTTTAACAAACAAAGAAGAGCGACCTGACTTATTCGAACTTGAATACTATGGTTTTGAATATAACGATAATGACCCTAGCATTTATGTTTTACGAAATTATCGTAAATATATTAAAGAATATAATTTACAAGATTTTTATAATACTAATACAAAACAATATCAATTTGATAGTTATTCAATTGGTGTTGATTATGCTAATGGTAGTGAAGACCATACAGTGTTTTTATTTAGTGGTTATAAAATTAATGAAAATAATGAATATGATAAATATTTAATTGAAGAAAATATTGTTACCCCAAAAAACGCAATGAATTTAAATGAAATAGTTGAATATTACGGACAATGAATAATTAATACATTTGATAAATTTGATGGTTTTGAATATGCTACATTTCATTATGATATTAATGCCCACGATTTTATGCAAAAATTACAAAAAGATATTTATCCGTATTTAGGTTATAAAATTAAAATATTTAAAGCCAAAAAACATCAGACATCTCTTAATAAAGAAGCGGGAATAATTAATCGTGTAACATGAATAAGAAAAATGTTTGTTCAAGGCAAAATATATGGAATGTTAGATAATTTTCCATTTTTAGATAAGTGCATTAGTGAACTAAGATTTAATGATACCAAAACAAACACACCCGATAGTAAAATGTATCATGACCCATATGATGCTTTGTTTTATGGTTCTTATCCGTATCGTTTTAAAATGGGAATATAAAAAATTGCTGTTAAGCAACTTTAATTTTTTAATATTAAATTATTTACCGCAGTTTTTATCGCCTGTGTTAATAGTAAATCATTCATCATCGATCTTTTGAATAACAAAACCACAATTTTCACATTTACTTAAATCTTCATCTAAGCTTATTAATTTATGCATAAATATAGTTTCCTTCCTTTATATATTTATTTGATTTCCTTGATGAGTTCTTCATAGGCTTGTTTCTGACGCCAATAGTGTTGATTTTCCCAAACATTCGATAATTTGTTTTCAATTGTTTTAAAAATATCAGAATGTCTAATTTCGGTTTTTGAAATATATTTTTCTAATTCTTCTTTTTGCAATCAATTTAATATTGTCGCAGTATTAATATTTTCTTTTATATTATTAAATATAATTTTTATATCGGGAATGTTTCTCTTTTCTTGTCTACAAATAACATTTAAATTATCTCGCAAATCTAAAATTCCTTTAAAACTACGCATTGCGTCGTTCGTAGGAATTAATATTAAATCAGATAATATTAACCAATTTAAAGACATTTCATTTATTGTTGGTGGGTAATCAATCAACACATAATCATAACTATCAAAAATTTCTTGGTTTGATTGATAAATAATATCTGCAATAATGTATGTTTCTGTTTTATCATACATAGTTCCAATAATTAAACTACTTTTTGTTAATTCTTTTTGTGCGGGAATAATGTCAATGTTTTTATACTTAGATTTTTTTACAATCTTATTAATTTCAGTATTTTTAATAATATTTTTACTTGATATTAAATCCATTAACGACATATCAATAACATCATTTGTTTTAAAAAAATCCATAGTTAAATTTGCTTGCGGGTCAAGGTCAATTAACAAGACCTTTGCTCCATCAAGAGCAAATTTATAGGCAACATTTTCACATAAGGTTGTTTTACCGACCCCGCCCTTTTTATTGCTAAAACTAATCATCTTCATTATTTTTGTTTTCCTTTCCGTATCTTTCAATTAATATTTGTTCCATTAATGTTGATAATTTTCACTTTTTTTCTTTTGCTTCTTTTCGAAAAGAAATTGCTAATTCTTTTGAAATAGATAGTGTCGGGATAATTTCTCATTGTTTCTTTTTTATATATGGTTTTATATTTTTAAAATCCTTTGTATTATTTAATTGTTCTGGGATATCTGGTAATTTATTTATATCAATCTTTTTTGTTTGGGGCATTTTAATTCCTTTCTTTTTATTAATTTTAATAATTTTATTAAAATTAATATTTTTAATATTATATATCAAAAATTAACAAAATAAACAGTTTTTTAATTTTTTATTAAAATTAATATTTTTATTAAAAATATTAATTTTAATAATTTATCTTTTAAAAAAGATTATTAATTTTTCTACCATTTCCCCACGAAAATAACACTCGATGCGCCACAAACGACGATAGCAAAACAAGCAACAAAAAACCCTTATTTTATAAGGGTTTATTAATTGTATTTTCTATTTAAAATATAAAAATTTATTTTTGGGCAAGCGGTTGATTTTCTTAAATTTTTGTGATAAAATGACTTATAAGTTAAAAAAATTTTGAAATTCTTTCAAACAAATTTAGGAACCTTTATAAAATTCTTCGCTTAACGCTTAGAATTTTTCCCAAATATTTTGAAAAGCGTGGCAAAAGTTTTTTTAAACTTTAAGTAATTTTTCACAAACTTATGAAAATCACCGCGAGCCCAGATTTAGTACAATATAATCACAATAATAATCATTCTAATTCATCTCCTTTCTAAAATAATATCTTTTAAAATACTTGACTTGTATGTATATATATATATAATTTCAATGGATCTTGATAAAAATTTTCAAGATGAAAGAAAGGAAATAATAATGAAAAAACTTTTAAGTTTATTAAGTGTATTAACTATTGGTGGAACTGCTGTGCCAACAACAACTGCCGCCAGTCCTTATCAAAAAGAAGAAATTAATAATGATATTAATTTACAAATAAATAATGATTTAGAAAAATTAAATAGGGTTAAAAGAGGACATGAAGAATTCTTTTTAAAAGACCCCAATAACGGAAGCGAAGTTAGCAGAAGGTTTAGTCAAGGAGCTAATTATTGATGCGGTCCAGCATCTGTAGAGTGAATTCTTAGACATTTTCAACTAAATACAGACGCGGTACTTAATATAGCGAATAATGGGCGTGTACACAGATACGTAAATTTTCAACATTATTTATCAGATTTAATGAGAACACATAGTGTACAAAGTATAAATCAATCAATAGGTACAAGGCCTGTAAATTTAGTTAATGTAATTAATAGTTTTATTAATAATAATAATTTAAATAATAGAAGACAATACGAATCAATGGAACTACAACCAGAATATAATAACTATAGTCAATTTTATAATATAGTTTCTAATAGTTTAAGAAACAATATGCCGGTAGTTTTCGGCTTCACGGGAGTTATGCCCGGAGAATTTGAAAATCATAATCATTTTGTTATAATTACTGGTTTTGATGGAGATAATTCTGACTTAGAAACAATAGAATATACATATATGGATCCAGGATATGGAAGATTTAGACATTTCAGCGCCAATTGATTAAATGAAGCAATTAGAAATAATTCAGGGTTTTTAATTCATTATAATCAAATTGAATCACAAGAAACTCAAATTCCAAGACCAAATCAAACAGAACCAATGGATTTTTCTGGTCAAAATATAAGAAATATTTATAGATATTTTGAAAATTGTGGTACTTCCTTAAATAACAGATATATTAGATCAAATTCAAATAATAATCAATATTGCAAAAATTCAACAATATATGGTAATAAAATTAATATATTTAAAATTGCTAATACAGTTCAAATTGCAAATTTAAGAAAAGGAGACTTAAAACTTGGAGATACTTATATTGGAACTACAAATGGTCTTTATTTTTTAAGAAATAATATTCTTAAAAAAATTAATTATGTAAATGGAAATATAATTAACATTAGTTTAAAAAGTAGGGCACTAACAGCTGAAAATCAAAACGGAACAATTTATCAGGTGGATTATGATGTTAATAATACAGCCAGTTGATTATCTGGTCCAACTCCTCCTGAATAAAATTATTAATTAAGTAAATAAAATATGAAAAAAATATTAAGTATTTTAGGAATAATCACTTTTATAGCAACAAGTACAACAAGTTTAGTTTCTTGTAATACACCACAAAAATATACACCAGGAGAATTAGATAAATTAAAAAAAGAAAACCAAATAGATACTACTAACCAAGAAATAAGAAACAACTTAGAATGAATAGCACCCCAAGAAAAACCGTTTGATAATATTGATAATAAATGATATTATGTTGTATGACGAGGGGAAGAAAAAAATAATTGAAGAATAATTAATTTTAATTATAATTTTAATAATACAAAAAAAATAGATACATACAATTCATTTATTCTTTATATTACAGCAATTAAAAAATTACAAATATGAAATGAAATAAATAAAAATTGAACCGAATGAAGTAATGATAAAAATAAAATACAATATAAATATGTTTATCGTTGAAATTCAAATACACAAGAACCTAATTTAATTTTAGATGAAAACGGTAATATAAAAGTTAAATAAGAACAAACAAATATAAAAAGTCATTTTATTTAAAATGACTTTTTATATTTCCAATGTAATTAATGATAATATTTCATTATTTTTATTAAATAACTCTAAATTATTAATAATAATTTGTTCTTTTTCAGTAAAAATTATAATATCATACTTTCCATAACCTCAAATGCCAGATATTTCAATTTGATTTAAATTAAATAGTTTTTCGTATTTATAAAAAGTTATTTTAATACTATCTTCAACTAAATTTTTAGTCATACTTGTTCAAACTGTTTTAGAATAAAGTAATCTATATCATTGCGAAAAATAGTTTAAATAGTCTTCTATTTTGTCGTTAGAAATAATCAAACTAGTTAAATATTTACCATATTCACCATCTGATAATTTAATTTTTGATGGAATAAGAGAGGGAATATTGTTTGTTTCTAATTCATTTGTTATTGATAATCAATTAAAATAATTTGCTTCTAATTGATAAACAGGATTTTCTGAAATATTTTTGTTTTTAACATTTATTGTGGATTTAGAAAAATCAAAATAAAATGACTTTAATTCTACTACGCAATCTTTAAATTCTCAGTA
>NZ_RCOO01000213.1:0-1800 GCF_003987485.1 Spiroplasma endosymbiont of Megaselia nigra | reverse complement strand
AACAATTTCTTTAGTATGTCCATCAATTATTGTTGATTGATAATGTTTTTTACCATTTCAAATTAAATAAGTTACATCAGTAAATAAAACTTTAAATTTTTCTTTAATACTGATAAATGTTGGTAAAAGTTTTAATCGGATTATATTAATTTATAAATTTATTAAATAATCCAAAGAATATGTTAAAAAATTGGTATAATTGGTTAAAGGATAATAAAAAATGTTTTTTATAATAAAATTATAATAGAATTATGGGATAAATATATTATAAATTGCATATTAATAAGCTATTGGTGGTTAAATGATGATAACAAATTATAAAAAAAGTTCACGAAAATTAAAAAAATATAATTATAATTTTTGACGGATTTTATTAGTCATTATTTTTTTCCCAGTTGTTTTATTATTATCTTTTATTTGCTCAAAAGTTTTTATTCCATATTTGTTTAAATATAAACGAAATGGGCTTGATCAAAATAATATTGAATTAAATTCACTGCAACAGTTAGAAGCAGATGTTAAGGCAAAGAAATTAAGGAATTTTATGATTAAACCAGATGATTGCCAAGAAACTTTTATTGAATTTAATAATAATAAGATTAGTACTTTAATATTAGAACATCCACATTCATCAAAGTGAGTTGTTGGTTTACATGGCTTTAAACGAAATAAATATTTGGGGTTACGAAACGTATATCATTTTTATCAAGCTGGTTATAATATTTTAACTTTTGATGCATATGCCCACGGAAATACTTATGGTCAAAAATCAGATTTAGGTGTGACGAATGCCATTATTTTAAATTTTTTAATTACATGGTTGAAAAAAAATAAAACACCAACTATTATTGGGGTTTTTGGAATTAGTATGGGAGCATCAACTGCCTTATGATATGCCCATCAGTTTTATTTAGAAAATAAAATTGATTGATTAATTGTTGATTGTCCGTTTTCACAACCAGTCCAACAAATTCGGGCTTTTTTACATAAATATATCAAATTACCGTGATGATTAATGTCATTAGGAATTAATAAAAATTTTCGTCGACATTCAAAAACAAATTTAAAACAAATGAATTTACTAAAAAAAAATAACCGGTTACAAGATTTACCAATTTTATTTATCCATGGAACAAAAGATAATTTTGTGAAATACCATAATTCTGTTGTAATGTATTATTTACAACAAAATAAAAATGCGAAAAGTGAAATTTTTCTTGTTCAGAAAGCAGCACATACTGGCGCCTTAATTGCTAATCAACAAGCATATTGAGAAAAAACATTGTCATTCGCTAATAAATGCAATTTAAATTTTTAAAATGTAAATTAAACAAATAAAAAACACCTTTGTCAGAAAGGTGTTCTAAGTAATTAAAACTATTGCCAAAACTTGAAATTAACATCGTAAATCTTATTCATTAATTTTAAGTTGTTGGGGTCCAAAGCTTTAAAAGTTTTATCTGTTGCCTTTGATAAAAGTTTTTTCTATTGTGTGTAATTTTTACACATGTTTAATTATATCGCATTGATAGGTTAGAAAGCAAGAAGATTGAATTATTTCTGTATTCTGATTTATTTGATAAATTATTACAACTTAAAAAATTAAATTAAAATAGAGTTTAAACATTTACCTGCACAGTTTCAAATAACTGAGAATTATTTTTTTAATTTAAAATGCTTTTTAATTCAAATTGAATTGGAGGCATTTTTAATTTTAAAACCCTTCTATAATTATTATACTCAACAATATAATTATCTATCATATTTTTTAGCTCATTAAAATTTTTGTATTTTGTTATA
>NZ_RCOO01000212.1:0-1840 GCF_003987485.1 Spiroplasma endosymbiont of Megaselia nigra | reverse complement strand
CCCTTTGCCATATAAAAAATGTTTCTCCTAACTTTATATATTTAATAATAACCTAGAAAGGTTTTTTATTTCATATTCTCAGTTAAAAGAAACATTGTACAATTACTTTTGTTTTAATTTTATATTACAAATTAATTGTCAAATCATTTATTTGCTTAGTTTTAGGATATATTCAATACAATACATTAATAACTTAAAAAGATTTAACAACCTAATGTTAAATCTCTAATTTGCACAAAAATTTTTAATTCGCTGACTTGGAGGTGTTTTAAAGGCACCAACCACATTACAAATAAGGTCATTTTTTCAATCTCGTTCTGATAATGCCATTTCAAATAAAATTTCACGAAAAGGACGATCTTTTTTAGGGTCAAGGCCAAGACCATTTGTACTAAAATTAGCACTACCGGATCAAAAAGCTAATATTTCATTATTTGCATTGTATCACACATATAACTTAGTATGTGTTTTAGGTTTAGTGTACTTAATAAAATCAGAATTATAAACATTAGGTTTCGGATGTTCACGAATAATATTTAATCGATTAATATTTTTTTCATCTTTTAATAACTCTGCTTCAAGAACCGGATTATATCCAGCACTAGTATTACCAACAAAAAGATCTAAATTAATATTATCCTTTGCCGTTTCATCTAAATATCGTTTAATAACATTCGTATCACCATCACCAGTCAATACTAATAGTCCTGTTGCTGTCTTTATTTTTTCATTTGTTTTATGTGCTTTTACAATCTCATTAAATTGGCTTTTTTCTTTCAAAACATTTGCTTCTGACTGATAGGTTGTCTTATCATTAACATCAAAGCCAACACAACTTTGTTGATATAAATCACTAATTCGTGTTGCACTAACCTGCTCTGTTGCATTAATTCCTTCGCAAAAAATATCACGACCAAGGCCTTTATAATTTGTAATATTGTATAGAACTTCTTTATAAGATGGGACTTTTAATAAGGCAGATTCTGAAAAATTACCACTACCTGTAAAAGAACGAATAATTTCTTTTTTATCATTAAACCAAAAATACGATTTCATATGCGACAACCTATTATGCTTATCAATAACATTAGCTTGGTTATTTAAATTATTGTGTGAAAACTCTTGATTATATTTAGCAACACGTTCTTGCTCATTTTTTGCACGACCTGAAGCCATATAACTTACGAATAATATCAACCGAAAATTTACCTTTAACACTTTCAAATAAATACTTTTCAACAAGAGATGTACCAATAAATCCGTTAATAAAAACAACATGGACAGTATCCTTGGGTGTTTCTTTAACCATTTCTCATATTTGGCTTTTTTTAGTTTCAAAATCACCATTTATATGTCTAATACCAAAAACAATACCTGCAATAGCTCCTGCTGTTGCTAAGACACCAAAAGTTGTTCCTCCGATTATTATTGTTTGTTTTTTTACTTTTCTATTCATTTAATTAATTCCCATCTTTTTGTTAAATTATTTAAATATATGTGTTTTCATAATTTCATTCCCACTAATATTTTATAATATTTTTTAAATTATTTTTTTATAATAAAGGTTTTAACAAAAAAAATTAGCAACAGTAAAATTGCTTGATTCCCCTATTCATTCTTTTAAAAACAAGACTGCACCCCAAAAAGTAAGTAAAATTAAAAAAGAACTTTACTAAACTTTTAGAGGAGGTGCATTTTTTTAATGGCGGGAAAAGAACAAAAATTTAAAACATATACTGCAGAATTTCGAAAAAATACAGTAAAAGAAATTGAACAAACATCGCTTACTTATATTGCACAAAAATATAAAGTAAATATAAAAACACTTGATTCATGACAA
>NZ_RCOO01000211.1:0-1844 GCF_003987485.1 Spiroplasma endosymbiont of Megaselia nigra | reverse complement strand
TTTTTGAGCAATAAAACTTATCTTATTATTTTTAACTTCTTGTACTATCATTTTTCTAAAATCTGCTGTATATTTATTAAATTTTTGTCCTTTTCTTGCCATATAAAAATGCACCTCCTCTAAAAGTTTAGTAAAGTTCTTTTTTAATTTTACTTACTTTTTGGGGTGCAGTCTAAACTTTAAAGACTTTTTTTAAAATTAAAAAGAATAATATAAAAGTATAAGAATAAAAAAAGTAAACAATGGCATTTTTACTTATGCAATATCGAAAAGTGTATTGCTTAAATATATTTGATAAAAGGATAGCATAATCAATTTTAAGTATATTTATTTAAATGGCATTAAAGGACATTACAATTTGATAGGTATTCTGTGTATTTAACAGCAATTTGCATTTTTTAGTTTTGCATGTTTATCTTTAATTTTTATTAAAGAATTTTAATAAAAATGGACGTATAAAGAGAAAGAGGACAGGTAACATGACAGAAAAATATGGTATTAATGTTTATTCAGAAATAGGTAATTTAAAAACAGTATTGTTACATCGCCCTGGTGATGAATTAGCTAACTTATCACCAGATTTATTGGAACGATTATTGTTTGATGATACACCAGATTTAGCAGTTGCACAAAAAGAACATGACTTTTTTGCGCAAACTTTTAGGAACTTAGGTGTTGAGGTGTTGTATATTGAAAAATTAGTCGCTGAAGTTTTAGACACTGATTCAAAAATGCGGCAAGAATTACTAGAACAGTTTTTAAAAGAATCTGGTGCAAAAGAAGAATACATTAGTAAGTTACGTACTTATTTAGGCAAATTAGATAATCAAGCTCTTGTTAATAAAATGATAGCAGGGGTAACAAAATATGAGTTAGGAGTAGAAATTACAGAAATTATCCGCTAGCGGTTGATCTAATGCCAAATATTCTATTCCAACGTGATCCATTTGTATCAATTGGAAATGGAGCAACTATTCATAAAATGTTTACGGTTACTAGAAATCGTGAAACATTATTTTCTGATGTTGTTTTAAGACATAACCCCCGTTTTAAAGGAAAAATTAATTTTTGATATGATCGTAATGAAAAAGAAACTTTAGAAGGTGGAGACATTTTAGTTTTAAATGCAAAAACATTAATTATTGGTGTTTCACAAAGGACATCAATGGAAGCTATTAAAATAGTAGCAAAAAATCTAATTGAAAATGATTCAGTTATTTATGAAAAAGTTATTGCATTAGATTTAAAAACAAAAAATCGTGCTTTTATGCATTTAGATACTGTTTTTACTAATATTGATTATGATAAATTTATCGCACATCCATTAATTTTTGAAGCAATGGGTGAGTTTAAAATTTTTGAAATTACAAAAAATGGAGTTAAAGAAATTAAAGAAACAATTAAAGATTATTTATCAGAAGAAGTTGATAAGCCAGTTCAAATTTTTAAATGTGGTGGAGAATATCCAATTGCACAGGCAAGAGAACAATGAAATGATGGGGCAAATGTTATTACAATTCGTCCTGGTGAAGTGATTGCCTATTCAAGAAATCAAATTACAATTGAAATTTTAAAACAAGCTGGTGTTAAAGTGCACGTTATTGATTAAGCTGAATTATCACGTGGACGTGGGGGACCTCGTTGTATGTCAATGCCAATTTGAAGAGAGGATATCTAAAATCTTAATATTATATTTTAAAAGGAGAGAAAAAATAATATGGCTGTAAATTTAAAAGGAAGAAGTTAAGACTGCACCCCAAAAAGTAAGTAAAATTAAAAAAGAACTTTACTAAACTTTTAGAGGAGGTGCATTTTTTAATGGCAGGAAAAGAACAAAAATTTAA
>NZ_RCOO01000210.1:0-1860 GCF_003987485.1 Spiroplasma endosymbiont of Megaselia nigra | reverse complement strand
TATATATATAATGTCAATAGATCTTGATAAAAAGTTTCAAGATAAAAAAAGGGAATTATACAAAATGAAAAAACTTTTAAGTTTATTAAGTGTATTAACAATTAGTGGAACTGCTGTACCAACAACAATTGCTGCTAGTCCTTATCAAAAAGAAGAAATTAAAAATATAAGAATAAAGCGAGATTACTCTAATACTTCTTATTCTAATACTTCTAATGGTGTATATTATAATGGATATAAAATTAAAGGAATAAGTGGACAAGTTAAAGATATTATTGTTGCATCAAGTGGAAGTGCTTACTTTTTAACTGAAGATGGTTATGTATATTATTTAGCTTATAGTTGAACAAGACAAGCCGTGCGAATTGATACATATTATAATTTACCAGAAATTAGAAATGTTAAATCAATAACAGCAGATGGTACAAGAAATTATTATAATACTTCTAATGGTGTATACTATAGTACTAATTTTAATCCAACTAAAGTTGAAGGAATAAGTGGGCCAGTTAGAAAAATTATTATTAATGGTAATGGTAATATTTTTTATGATATAGATACTGAAAAAGTAAATAATCTTAAGATGAATTTTAATAATATTAATGATAATTTAATTAATTTAGGAATAATTGATAACAATAATTATGGAACAATTTTAAATGCTATTAAAAAACAAAATCACAATTTAGATGTTTCACAATTAGAAGTAATTAATAAAACTGAATACTCAAATTTTACTAAAAATTACTCAGCTGAAATAAAAATAAAACATAACAGTATAAAATATGCTTATTTATATGATACTGATGTTTTAAAGCCTAAAATTATTTTTAATACTAAAGATAAGATTAATGAACTTTCAATTAATATAGAAAATAATTCAATGGTAAAAGAGTGATTAGAACATATAAATGACTATGATAAAAATTTACCAACAAAAATAGAAAATTTAAAAAAATTAGTTGGTAGCCAAAAAATAATTTTTAAAAATATAGAAAAAGAAATAATTAAATCATATATAAGAGATTTTAGACAAATTATAACATTGATAGAACATGAATGAAAAATAGAGGAATTAAATAATACAGTTCAAGGTATAAAAAGCGATATTAATAATTTAAATAATCAAATTAATAATTTAAGTGAAAGAATTACTAACTTAGAAAAATCTTCTTCTAATTTAAATTGTGCTAATATAACAGATGGTGTTAGTCGTATTGTTGATGTTATTCCTGTAATAGGGAGTATTGGTTCTGCAATTTTAAAAATTACTTCTGGAGTTTGTTTAATAGCTAATGTATAAATTATTTAATTTAATAATATAAATAAAAATGAAAAAAATATTAGGCATTTTAGGAACAATAACTTTAATAGGAACAAGTACAACAAGTTTAGTTGCTTGTAATACACCACAATATAGCGAAAAAGAATTAAAAATATGAAAACAAAACAACAAAATAAATACAGATAATCAAGAAATCAAAGATAATTTAGAACCTATAGCACCACAAGAAAAACCATTTAATACTGTTGATAATAAATGATATTTTGTTGTGTGAAAGGGCAAAACGCAATGATATATAACAAAGTTTCTTAATAATGAAAAAATAAATCAACATGGCAGAAAAGTATTAAAAGAAGAAGATGGATATGAACTTGGTTTATATCGTTATAGTTTAAATTATGAAGTTGATTTATTTGATTATGAACAATCTAAAATGACAAACTGACCTTGAAGAATTGACAAAGGAACTTATTTTAAATCAGTTTACCGTTGAAATAATGAAGAACAAAATTTAACTAACTTAATTATTGATAATGATGGAAATATAAAAGTTAATTAATAATAAAAAGTCATTT
>NZ_RCOO01000022.1:0-11353 GCF_003987485.1 Spiroplasma endosymbiont of Megaselia nigra | reverse complement strand
ATTTAATACTGATGATAACCTACTAAAATATTCAACAGTGGAATTTGAAGATGGAATTGTTGAATTAGATACAATTTTAACTTTTGCTCGTAAATTAGACCCTGTAGAAAGTGATTTTAATCCCAATCTTTGAGCAGCTGATATTGAACAAGCAATGGATACTGAAGTTGCTTATAAACGTAATAAAATTTTAGAAATTATTAACAATGGTCAAGTTACAACTATTCAAGGCCAAAAAGCAGATGATACAAATGCTTTACAAATCCACGATGAAATTATGGATAAAATATATGAAAATGGCTTTACCCCATCAGAAACAGTTGTTTTAGGTTCTGCTGATTTTATTCGTGGAATTCGTAATAAATTACAGTTACAACTTGGAGCAAACGACCAAATAAATAGTGTAATTGCAACAAGCGGAGCAATGAAAACTGTTGAAGGAACAACATATTATATGGTTCCTAAAAAATTACCAATTATTAATAAAGATGGTTCAGAAGGAACAATTGAATTATTACAAAATGGTGTTAATGCAATTGCATTTAAGTTTAGTAAAAAATATGATCCACTTATTTTACGCAAAAAAGACCACACTCCATTAAGGGTAGGTGCGGCTGCATTGGGTACTGGAATGGGTAATACTTTGATTATGGAAAGAGTTTTATATTTAGGTGGAGCAGTAGTTGAACCTAAGGGAATTATTAAACATATTGTTACAAAAATTGATATTAGTAAAATTAATAAATTAGATAAACCAACTATTCATGTTGCAGACCCAACAAAAACAACAGCAGAACAATTAAAACCACAATTTAAAGATGTTGTTTTAAAAGCCGTTAAAACCGTAGATAGTTCTTTAACTGAAAATGATTTTGATTACTTTATTGAAAGTAAAGATGAATATTGACCAATTAATATTACAAATGATAAAACTGTTGAAGTTCAAATTGAAGGTAAAAACAACGCTACTGGTCAAACAAATCTGATTGATGTTAAAATCAAAAATTCTTAATAGTACTAAAAATAGTACTATTTCGTTTGACAGATATGCCAATTGGAACATCTAAAACATCCCTTATTTATGCTGTTAAAAAAATTCCAACTAGATTGTCAATCCAACAACAAGAAAAAAGTTTTGGTTTACAATTATTAGAATTTTTAGGAATTCAAGTTTTAGCCCCTGGTTTATCAGTTTTAACTGTTGGTATAGCATCTGCTGTTGGTTTAGGTGCGGGATTATCTAATTTTGCTGCAGCATTTATCTCATTTGGAGTCGAAACAGCAACCGATTTTGCCGTAAATCAAATATACGATAAATTAACATCAGAAGTGACAGCAAAAAGTACTACCTTAAATTTATTACCTGCAATTGGCGGGATTGGTAAATTAACGCGTGCTGCTCGTACAACTATAATTTTAAAATTAGCAAAAGAAACTAAACTACTTGAAAAATTAGTTGTAATAACTGCTAATAATTTAGAAGATGTTGTAAGGCAAGTTACAGGTAAAAAGATTTTATCTGATAAATTAATATTTGATTTTACAAAGCAGGCTAATAATGAAACTTTATTATATACAATTGGAAAATTAGCCCGAAATGATTTTTATAAAGGTTTTAAAGTTTCTAATTTAGAAACAATTAATAATTTATTAAAAATTGAGAAAAATATTCAAAAAATAAGTCCTAAATTAGTTCAAAAAATACCACGCGTAAATGAAAAAAATGCTAATAAATGGTTATATGAATATGGATTAAATATTGATAAAATAAGCAAAATTAATACTGATGATTGATATAACATTATGGTTAATCTTCATAAAAAAGATGTTGGTAAAAACCTGCTATTAAATGCTAATTTAATGCGTGGTAGCAAAGTATACAATAATAAATTATTAAATATCTTTCATCAAACACCAATTAAATTAAATAAAGTTTTAAATCATTTAAACCCAAATTTTTATATTCAAAAAGTAACTAAAAAATTATTAGCCCCAATTGAAAAACAAATAATTACTATTAAACAAAAAGTAATTAGTAAAATTACCGATAAAACTAAAAAAATATTATCTAAATTTGAAACAAAAGCCATTCAAAAAGGTCAATTATTACCTTTTGCTTATGGTTCTGATGTTTTCTTAGCAGTTAAAATTGTTCCTTTATCAGTTGCGGGTGAAATTGCTTTAACAATATATTATAAAAATCCCCAATATGCCCCTATTGTCGTTATGACAACTTTAATCAAAGCAGAAGAGTTTGTTTTATCCACTGAACCGTTTAAATTCTATATGAATAGCGAATGGTTTGTTGGTTGGGGATTTAAAAAAACAAGTTTGTTTAATTTAGTTTCTTTCGCCTCACTTGCTTATCAACAAGTAGTAAAAGATAGTTTTAAAATATATAGGACAATTGCTAAGATATTAAAAATGCAAGAACAATTTAAAAATAACTTTAATAAAGATAAATTGTTAAATACGCTAGAAGATAGTGCGGTTACTAGTTTATTGGGTAATGGACTAGTATTTCAAACATACAAACAACTAAGAACAAAACAAAATTTAAACAAAACAATTAAAACAAAAACACTATTAAATAGTAAAAAGTTTATATCAAAGAAAATATATTCTAAAAAAAGTAAATGATAAGGAGATGATTAAATGTTAAATGAATTATGAAAAAATGTTACTTTGGAAAATTATAATAATTTTATTCCAATGACAGGTAAAATTACACAAGTTCCAGTTCGTTACAATAAGTTCTTTAAAGATGATGTAGAATTATGATTTAAAACATTTGCCTTAAGAGCCCAAAATATGATTAATTCTTATTTAAACTATCCATTTTCAAAATTAAAGCTTGAAACATTTAAAGACCCATTATTAAAGAAAATTTGTATTAATATGGTATTTATTACGATTGAACATTGAACATTTAACCGTATTCCAATTGAGTTTTTTACTTCGGCAAATATGAGTGTTGGTGATATTAATTATTCTTCACAAAATGACCCTATGGCAACATGACAAGGTCTATTGCCTACCTATGCAAAATCATTGGCTAATTTAACAACTTTAAAGAAAATGTTTCGTACTTTTCAAGAAGAAGGTATTGATTTAACAATGATAGATTTAGAAGCATATTATACACAATTAGAAGTTGATGCATTACTAAATAATATTTTGATAGAAAAAATTAAAGATGATAAACTTGAAAAATTAAAAAAGGAAATTTTAGATGAATTAAAAAAATTAATTATTGTACCAGATGTACCAGATTGAGAAGTTGTTGATACTAGCAATTTTAGAATGGGCCAAATCGGATATAATATTTCTAATTTTGATAAAGAAAATTATATTTATAGAATTTGAGCCTCAGGAAAAGAAAGTAAAGGGGGTTTAAAAAGCCAAGGAATGTTGCAAACAAGACATGGTTTTACAAAAACAATAGGTATTATATATGACCAAATAGGTGTTAATAGTGCGTGTTTAGCATTATCTATTAATTCTGATGGATTGATTAATATTGGAGTTAATGGTCCAGCAACATTTAAACCTTTGGGATTTGTTTTTGTTGAAAGAAAAATAATAAGTTAGAAAGGAGATGTTTTTATGCCAAAAGTAGAAATTAAAAATGTAATTATGTTTTTGAAAATCTTTGGAGTTTCATCATTGTTTTTTATAGCAGGAATTATTATTTATTTTATAGGACCTACTAAATTAGGGATTGGTTGACCTGCATATGTAATTATTGGTGCGATGCTTAATGGTTTTGGGGTTATTGTTTTAATTATTGAAACGATTAGATTTATCAAAACCCATAACAAAAAACAAAAACAAGATAGTATTGAAGATGTTATTAAAAAAGAAGATACAAAAAAATAAAGGGGTGATATAAATGGGATTGTTACCAGCCAAAAAGAAATTAAAGAAAAGCTATGATATTGATAGTTATTATCTTAATTTAGCATCAACGATTACTAATCGTAAAAATGTTACTGTTCAAAAACATAATGAGATTTTAGAAAAAATAATTTGTGAAGATAATGCTAATTTTTTAAATCCAAGAGATTTAGAAATTAGCATTTATAATCCACTTACTAATAAACAAATAAACTCTCAATTAATTAATAACTTTTTAAAAATGCAAGACTTTACTAATAAGAATTGATATAATGAATATAAAATTAATAAGAATGGTAAAGGTGCATATTTTATTTTTGCTAATAATTCAAAACTTAATTTTATTACTATTGATTTTTACAATGACCAGTATGGTGAATTGGGTAATTTAGTATCTTGTGCTTTTAATTATGACCCTTATATTAAAAATGATCAGAGTATTTTTATTACTGAAAAATTAGAAATTGATTATGTAACTAAACAAGTAAAAGTTATTAGAAAGTTAAAAACACGATTATACAGTACTATTACCGACTTATATATTGATGATACTAAATGAAATAACTATACAACATTACAAAGAGAAGAAATATTGCCAATTGATTTTATTCCAATTGAAATTATTCCTAATAACCCTAATTTTGAACCTTCTGCTCTCTATGGTAAACAATTTGCTAGTATTTTAGATATTATTGCTGAAAAGATTATGTTAGACCCATTATTAAATAGTGGTAAATTTACCATTAATACTAATGGAGTTACTGGTGTTGTTGACCAAGAAATTAGTAAAATGTTAGCTTCATTTATTGAAAATGACTTGTTATTAGTTGAAGGAGACCCTGATAGTAATTTTCAACCAGTAGACTATATTGCTGGTAATTTTAAAGGTGAACAATTAACAAAAATATATGATTGATTATTAACTAATTACTATAAAATAAATCGCCATCATGTTCCCGCAATCGCTAAGGGGGCTCAACAAACACAAGCGGAAGTTGCTGGTGTAAATATTCAAACAAACGCATCATACGAACAAATGATATATATTAGATAAATTAAATTAACTGAATTTATTATTAAGTTAATTAAATATGATAATGCAATTTTAAACAGTAGAACATTCAATATTAAAAATATTGATGAGTTAATTGTTGATGTTCGCTTACCAGTAAATGCTACTTTAAACAGACAATTAAAAAATAATGAAACTATTATTAATATACCTAATGAAGAAGGAGAACAAATATAATGTTAAAACCATCTGAAAAAATGTTAGCAAAATTAACAGAAAATGATGAACCAATTGATTATTCAATTGATAGTATTCCGCTAGATTTTGCTAATCAATCACAATATAGCGACCCTGACTTAGAACAATTATTTACAGAAAACCGTGCAAGAATCTTATATATTTATAAAATTAATAATCTTGTTAAAACAAAGCAAAAACCAACCTTAAACTACTCTCAAAATAGCGTTAAAATTGGTTTTATTGACAAAGATGAATATATTAAGATTGTTGGTTATGAAATTAGTGACTTTAACTTTAAATTACAAATTCAGCAAAATACTACAGTTCAAGACAATAGTACAAGTTATGTAATGATTGATGAAAAAGATATTTTAATTAATGATATTTCAAAAAAAGACAAAGAATTTTTAGAATCCTATGACTTAAAAATAGTATCTATTAATGAACCAATTACCGAAGACAATAAAAATGAATTCTATATTATTGAAGAATATAAACGCCCTTATACACCTGATGGTGTTGATATTATTAAATCTACTCATTTAGTTAAAATAACTGACTTTAAATGAAAAAATCAAAATAGTATTCATTTAGTATTACAAAAATCATTGCCTGAAAACACAGTATTTACTGGAATTGAAATAAAATATCCGAAATCAATGCTATTTGGAAATATTAAGTGCTGGGGCAATGTCAATGGTGTTTATTCTTATCCCTCATCAAACATTGAAAACGCTAGTTTAGTACCTTTGTTATCAATGCCAATTGAAACAAATCCTAATTTAAGACTATTCCAATATTGATTTACCGAAAGTTTTTTACCTTGAAGTATTGCCAAAAAATATATTCAAGGTAAAGATATATTAGGTTTATTAGATGTTAAAGAATTAAATATTGTTTTGTTAAATTATTTAACATATCGTTATAATTATGATCGTAAATTTCAAGGTGCAAAATACGATGAAAAAGGAAATCCTACTAATAAAGCGGCGGAATTAAGACAAAAATTTGAATGACAAAAACCCGAAGATGTTGTTGATGGTTTATTTGAAAACTGAAAATTAGATAATTATAAATCTTTAAATGATAATGCTGTCAAAAGATTTAAACAAATTATTTACATGTTATCAAATTATACATATAGTAAATACGCAATTAATAAGGGTTATAATGATGATATTAAATTATTTGCACCATATTATTTTGAATTAATATCTAATCCACGAGAGACAGAAACTGGATATTGAGAATTTGAACATTGCAAAGTTAAATTAAATTCATCATATTTTAATTTTACTGTTGGTTCCATTCCACCAACACCAATAAATTATTGATAAGAAGTTTATGCAAGCGAAAAACCATTTAGTCAAGTTGATAATAAGTATTATTTTACAATATGGCGTGGTGATGAAAATGCTGATTGACGTATTATTAAATTTAAAAATGATAAAGATGTAGGTTCTTCACAAAAGACAATTGATAATTTAAGAGATGAATATTATTTAATTTTAGGAAGTTATTTAGATATACGTGCCATTAATTTATATATATACAAACCAGGATTTACCGGTTTTGCATGTTTATGAGTTGAAAATGATAATTATTTTAAATCTGTTTATTGTTGAAATAATGATAGCGAACCCAACGTTCCTTTTATTTCACCCAAAACAGGTCAAATTACAGATTGAAATTTAAAAAATCAAAATAATATAAATAACAATGATGAAATTAAAGTAACTGTTAAAAACAAAAATATTTCAGAAAATCACATTTATCAATTAGAAGCCAATTATTTTAATTGATTATCCATAACAAACGAATTAGAAACAAATAACATCCCTTCTATTATTCCTTCAGAAATTAAATTGTCAGATGGCGAATATGGCAAATACTTAACTAATTTAATTATTTCTAATAATAAATTAGAAGAATATTTAAACTATTTTTCGCAATGATATAGATTACTTTATTCTAAGGCAGTTTGAACAAGTATAACTAAAGATTTAGTTGAGGATATTATTAAAATAATTTTTTATAAAAACGAAAAACTATTTAATTTAAATCAAATTGAGATATCAGGTATATGAGCTTATGGGAATTATGATATTACAATTTTTACAGAAAAAGAACAAATTACCATTAATAATTTACAACTATTTAATAAAAATAATGAAAAATTATCATTAATTACACTAGAAATATAAAAAGTCATATGTTTTTAAATATACAATGTTTCTTTTAACTGAGAATATGAAATAAAAAACCTTTCTAGGTTATTATTAAATATATAAAGTTAGGAGAAACATTGTAGAGCTTTAATTTTTATCTCATCATCTTTTTTTAATTTCAAAAACTCAGTTAAAATAGATGGGTTATATATTGATAATGTTGAGTAATTTAATCCATCTCATTGACATTTAGCCGAACAAGCATCAACTTCAACACCACCAGCAACCATAAAAGAAGGAATCACACGGAATGGGTCTGATAAAGCAAATGGTATTGCTCCTTCAGTAATTCCTAACGAAGATAAGATTCATGACATTTTTCCAGCTTCTTTTTCATATTGATTTGAAAACCGACGACCAATAAAAGTTACTATAAGGTAGTCGTTCATCCAGTTCCAATTCCGGCAGCTCAAAAGCATGAATATGGAACTAACAAGGTTGGATTAGTCAATTGTCCACTTGTAAAAGCTTGTGAAAATGATGCAAATGAGAAAGCTCATGCCACTTTATTAAAAGGACCCCCCAAATCAAAAACACACATCATTCCAATAATAATTCCCAATATTGCTGCTAAATTTGAAGTTTGTAAAGTTGTCAATCCACTAAAAATAACATTAATTAATAAGGCAATTGGTTGACCAATCACAAAGAGAATTAAACAAATACTAATTAACGATCCTAAAACAGGATAAACAAATCAAGTTAAGACACCTTGCATTTTTTTACTAACAAGATACTTTTTAAATCCTTTCATCATATAACCGACAACAATTCCAATAATTAAACCACCTAAAAAACCTAGTCCATCAACAATTACAGTGCCATCATTGGCGGTTTTTGTTACATAAACACAAGCTAATCCTCCTAAAAAACCTGGTGTTAAACCTGGCTTATCTGCCATAGCATATGCAATATAGGCTGCTAACACTGGAGCTAATAAAATACTTAAACTTTTACCAGCAACATCAATTAAATTATTTAATCAATTAGCATATTCCTTAATATAATCAACACCCGCAATTTGAGTAATAATTGTAATTAAAGCTTGAATTGCTGTTCCAGCAACAATGACTGGCACTGCATAGGAAATCCCTGTTAAAACAGCATTTTTTAAACTAACAGCGCCAGCTTTAAAATGTAATTTAAATCATCCTTTTTCTTTTTTTTCTTTTTTAAATTCTTTAGTTGGGATCTGTTGGTTAGGTAACGGTCGCATAATTTGTGTGGCTTTTTGAAAAACCGTTTCAATATCATGTAATGGTTCAGTAACTGCTACTTTTAAAATAGGAATATCAACAAATCGTTCTTGTTCACCAACTGCAATATCAGCAGCAATAATTAAAACATTAACATTTGAAATATCCTCTGGTGTTAATTTATCTTCATATCCATTAGCACCTTGTTTTTCAACTTTTACAGCATATCCTAATTTTTTCGCTTCATCTTCAATTTTTTTGGCAGCCATATAAGTGTGCGCTACTCCAGCTGGACAAGCTGTAATTCCTAAAACATAACCTTGATAACTTTCATTGTTAACTATCTTTTCATTATCAACTGCCTGTAATAATTCCAAGATTTCGATTTTATTAGTTGATGTTTTTAAAACTTGACGTAGATTTGAATTTAATAATTTTTTAGCAACATTACTTAAAACTTCTAAGTGAATGTCATTTTTTTTATTAGTCGGAATAATTAGTGCAATGGCAACTTGAACCTTTGTATTATCAAAAGTTGACCATTCTAATCCAGTTTGATAGCGAACAAAAATAACAGCTGGCTTTTTAATGTCTTTAATTCGAGCATGTGGAATTGCAAAACCATCTTCTAATCCTGTTGATGTTTCATATTCGCGCGCTCATAATGCTTTTACTAATTTTTCGGAATTATCAATGCAACCCGCTTGATGCGCTACTGCTGCTAATTCATGAAATGCTTCATCTTGAGTTTTTGCAGATGAATTTAAAATAATTTGTTCTAATGAAAAAAGATTATTTTTGTTTTTATTACTCATATTGACCTCCTAAAATTAAAATATTAAACTGTTTTTGTTCTTCCTTTTATTAAAGCAAAAACAATATTTTTAACAAGAAAAAAACTATATTTTGAAATATAGTTCTAAAAAATGTAATTAATTTTATTAAATATTTTTCCGAATAATTTTTGCATATAAATAATCTAAAAACTGCATAACAGTTTGTGAACGAATTAAAAAAACATCTCAAATATCATTTTCCCGATAATTAATAACAAAATAATCACTTAAACTAGTAATTAACTCAGTTTTCTTCCCAATAATACCAAATGAATACACAATCGGTTTAACTTGTTTTGCAATTGTTGCAATGAAAGTTGATTGCCCACTTAATGTTATATAAAGAACCATATCATTTTCATTAATCATTGGCAAGTATGATTCAATTGAATTTAAATCATTTTGATGAATAACATTTTTATTAATTCACCGTAATCTCTGAACAAAATTCCGGGAAACATTATATGCTAAATTAAAAGCAAAAATAAAAACTGTTTTTGCGGTAATAATTTTTTCAATTAAAACTGATAAATCAGTTTCAAAAAAATTAGCATGTAAGTCTTGTTCAGATTCAATCTTAATTTTCAAATATTCATTAAAAAAAGATGTCTCATTTTGTACTAATTGTTTATTTGCACTAAATTGTTGCGAATTTAATGTAACATTTTCTGTTAAGTATTTTAATTTAAATTTTAATTCATTAATTCCCTCTAATCCCAATTTTTGGCAGAATCGAATAATACCCGCTGTTGAAGTAAAACAATGATTAGCTAATTCATTCGTAGTTAACTTACTAATTGTTGTAATATTACCTAAAATATAACGAGCAATTGTTTGATTTGTTAAATTTTTTTCATCGGTTGCTAAAATATGCAATTGTTTTAATAAATATGTATCCATTCAACTCTCCTTTTAAACATTAATAACAAAATATAAATAATCTCCTCATTAATTTCAATTCATTGTTTTTAAAATTAGATAACGATGGTCCATAAATTTTTTATTTAAAACAAAAGCAATAATAAATATTACAAGTAATCCTAAAAAACTAATCAAATAATAACCAATATTAACAGTTCCTGACACATATGATAACATATTAAAAATAATTTGATAGCGAATTAAGCCAATAATGGTTATACCAATGGGAATTGAAATTACTCAGCTAATTAAAATAATTGGTAAATAAATCAAGAACATCAGATTAAAAATTCATAAATCAGAGTACCCTAGTGCTTTAAAACTATTCAAAACTTTTAAATTATCTTTTAAAATGATATTTGTAATAATAAAAATTTGGAAAATACATGCCCCAATTGAAGCAACTAAAATTAATAAATAAATTAAGAATAAAATAATTTGTAAATTAACTGTTTGTTGAAATAAAATTTTTAAATTTTGTGTTCCATTATAAATTGGTGCTGGTTCATACTCTGTTTCAAATGAAGCATCATAATTATTATTTTTATCATAAACACCAATATAATGATATGTTTCATTATCGCGTAATGCTGAATATAGGTTTGCTAAACGTTTTGGCGTTAAGCGTTGATTATTATACTTATTAATTAAAAACATATTTTTCATTCCATTATCAAATTGATCAACAACAATATAAAATATCGCACTTCGATCATTAAAATTATCTAATAAAATGTCACCAATATTAATATTATTTAAATAACGATATAGTGCACCCCAAAAAGTAAGTATTAGTAAAAAAGGTTTATAAACTTTTATTTATTATATCCTTTTCTTTGCGGCTTGAATATCATTTATTTCATTTTTTAACATCATTAATATATTCATCATGCGATAAGTAAATATTGTTATGAATTGTTGCTTTTTTTTAATAAAGAATGAAAACTTTCAATAACAATATTATCAGCACAATGATAATTTTTACCCATAGAAATTCTAATTCCATTAGATATACATTTATTA
>NZ_RCOO01000209.1:0-1881 GCF_003987485.1 Spiroplasma endosymbiont of Megaselia nigra | reverse complement strand
AGTGGTTTTATTTTAAATTTAATTTGTACCAAAGATAAAATAGTTATTAAAGGTTGACCTAAAAATAATGAAGTAGTTGTTGGGCAAAGTAAAACACAAATTAAAGATGATGTTAGACCTGTTTTAGTGCAAGAATTTAAAAATAAATTAGGAATAGTACCTTTTTGAGAAATGATTAATGAACCTAACCCATTATTTTTATCTACATCAACTACTTTAAATACACGACCAACTATGGCAAATTGTTATAAATTACAATTTGATTTAGAAGATAGTTTTGATATTAAATCAAAAGAACGATGAGCAAATCGTACTCATTGATATGGAATATTAGATGATGATTTAATGACTGCCTATAACAAAGGTAATAAAAAAGTATTACAAGATGCTTTTGATGATATTTTTATTCAATCAGGTCAATCAGCAGTAGATGGTCAATTATCACAATCTTTACAAGTAGTACAAGGTACACCAACATTAGAAACATATACCGAAGACCAAAAATCTATCATTGAGCAAGTATACTTAGCATGTCATTTTTCTAGTCCATTTGGTGATAAATCAGATAATGATCAAAATAAAACACAATCATTATTAACTAAAACAAAAGACTTAGAAAAACAAGCATATTTACAAGCATATCGTAAACAGTATTATACTAAAATGTTTGATACTGTTTTAAAATATTATGGTTTATGAGATGGAGTTGGTGAACGCCCGTATGGTTTTGATTTTGTTAGTGCTAGTTTAGTAGACCAAATGCGACAAAATGAATTAATTACTGCTAGATTAGATAATGGTACAATGGAACCAATAAGAGCCATTACTGAATATGATAATATTGATGAATTAGAAGCAACCAAATATTTTGAAAAAGTAGAAGCATGACAAGATAAAATGCAAGCCAAAGAAATAGAACATAATAATAAATTACTAGAATACGATGAAACTGGTAATAATCAAAATGCCTTACAAGGTAGAACAGAAATTAAGGAGAATTAAAAAATGAGTAGAATTAACCCAGGTGTTATGGAAGAATTAAGAAGACAAGCCCACGATACTTTAATAGATATAAGAGAAAACATAAGAGATAATCGACATTGAATGGTATTTCCTTTTAATGTTTATAGTTCATATATTCCTGATACTGAAACAGGTTGAAAACCCAATAATGCTAAACCAAGTGATTATGGTAGTTATTCAAGAATATTTGATAATATGGAAAGTACTATTGCTCAATGACAAGGTAGTTTAAAAATAGTTCAAAAATATAAAGGTGAAGAAATTAATATATTAACAATTGATGATTTTAGTAAACAACCAATTAACTCAACGATATGAGCCAATAATGAAACACCTTTTGCTATAAAATTAAAAGATGAAAATAATAATGTTTATTGAAAATTAATTGATGGTGAAAATATTCATGATATTAATAGAATGTTAGAATACTTAAAGCAATATAAATTAAGTTATTTTATTAATAATGATAATAAAGCAGATAACTTTTATACAAAAGAAGTTAAAGTTGGTAAATATTGAGATGCTTATATGATTGATGATAGAAGTTCAATTCAATTTGGTGAAGCTAAATTTGAACAAGTATTTACACAGCAGTCAACAGAAAGACAATATACTTTATTAATTTTAGATGAGGATGCAGATAAATTAAATATTAATGATTATTATAATTTTTATACTGTATTTAATGACCGTGGTTTAAATATTGGCGGGGGTGATATTAATTCTGCTCCCCAAGATAGACAATGATTATATCCATCCAATGTTATTAATTATTATTCACCTTATGATGGTAGTTTTTTATGACAAGAAATTACATTTTCAAGTATTAATGACAAAATTAGTCATAGTGGTTTATCA
>NZ_RCOO01000208.1:0-1883 GCF_003987485.1 Spiroplasma endosymbiont of Megaselia nigra | reverse complement strand
AATATTTACTTAGATAAAAACCAAGAAAAAGTTTGAAATGAATTAAATGAATTATACACCCATTCTCAAAAAATAGAGCATCTTATTAATTTTTATATAAGTCATAATAATGGTAAAGAATGTGAATAACTATATTTTATGTTATCGCTCTTCAAGGGGTAATCGCCCGTGTAAAACGCCATTAGGAAAATATATTATTGGATCAGATATTGAAGATGTCAATATTAATTCTACTGAATATTGAAACTACTTATTAGATACTTATGGTAAAGAAAACTTAATTATATTAAAAACAAATAAAAAATAACCTTAATTGGTTATTTTTTTAAATACTATTTGTTAATTTGCTAATAGCATCTTTTTGTGCTTGTTTTTTGTCGTTTACTTTAACTTGTTTTTTAACATTTTTAATTTGACCTGTTTTAAGAGCTAATTCTGTTGCATAATCAGGTCCTCGCAAATGTTTTTCATGGGAAATAACAGCAGTTCTTAATTCTCTAATTTCTGCTTTATATTTTTTAATTTTTTTAGCAGATAATCCAAGAATACCAAGACTACCCATTCCACCTGCACCTGCTAACACAAGTAAAGCAATTACTAATTCATTACTTAATTCCATTTTTATATTTCCTTTCTTATCCTTACTCAAACAGTGGCCATCCATCTTTTCAGAACAAAATAATTTATAAATTAAACTATATAACCACCCAAAAATATCAACCGCCCCTATAAATATAGTTTATTTTAAATTTAATTCTTTGTTATTTTCATTTTGTATATTTTTTAATTTTTCTTCTGTTATACCATCTAAATTATTTCATTGTTTTGCTACTCTTGGTTGAATAACACGCGGATTAATCCGACAATCTAAACAATGTCTTAAATGGTCTTTTTTTCATTTTGATTTATCAATTCAAATAATTATTAAAGAAATTATTAAAGTAATTAAAGGTAATATTGTAAATACTAATCCCATTTTAGATATTTTTAATCGTGGGATATCAATTTTCATATCTACTTTTGGTTTACTACTAGCAACAAATATACCTTGAATTCCGTGTGTAAATAAAGGTGTTAGTAAAATAGCAATTCCATTACCTCAATATTGACCATAATTATATCAATTAATATTATCTTTAATTGCATTAATCATCCCATATTCTAATCAACAATTTAATACTAAAAATATTAATGTATAAAAACTAACTACTCAACTACGAATTTTATATTTTCTTTCTCATTCTCTAATATCTTTATGAGTTCAATTATAAGTTGGAATAGGTTCTTTTTTAAATCAATTTCAAGGTAAGGCACCCTTTAATCAAGTAGTTTTATCTTGTTTCATTAATCAAACTCCTTTCTAACTTACTTTTTTTCTTTCAACATGTAATGCCATTAATTTATTATTTCCAGAAATTATTTCGCCATTTTTATTAATATATATAGGGAGAAAACCAGCAGTTAAATTAAATTCATAATGATTTTTATATGTTTCAATCATAATATTAATAATTTCTTTATTATTTTCATTAATACCAATTCATATTTTGTATATATATTTTGTAGAATCATAATTTTTAATTTTATATTTTTTGTTAGAAAAAGATACAAAATCACTAGTATCAACCAATTCTCAATCATTACCACCGCTACCTTTTAATTGATAATGTTCATTAATATATTTAGTAGTTGGCAATGTATCATCAGTTGTTTTTAATTCTTTTGTTATACTTTTAACAATTCAAAAATCAGCAGTTATATCATTATTTTTAAATGCTGGGTCTCAAATTTCTAATTCACCTGTTTTTTGATTAAATGAAGCATTCGCTTTACCACTTTCAGTAGGTATTAATTTAATTCCAATTTGTCGTGTTCTCATATAA
>NZ_RCOO01000207.1:0-1890 GCF_003987485.1 Spiroplasma endosymbiont of Megaselia nigra | reverse complement strand
CTGCAGTATATGTTTTAAATTTTTGTTCTTTTCCTGCCATTAAAAAATGCACCTCCTCTAAAAGTTTAGTAAAGTTCTTTTTTAATTTTACTTACTTTTCGGGGTGCAGTCTTTAATGCCGTCAAAAGATTTAAACAAATTATTTATATGTTATCAAACTATACATATAGTAAATACGCAATTAATAAAGGTTATAATGATGATATTAAATTATTTGCTCCTTATTATTTTGAATTAATTTCATCACCAAACCAAAAAGAAAATAGATATTGAGAATTTGAACATTGTAAAGTTCAATTAATTTCGTCATATTTTAATTTTTCAGGTTGAATAGGATCACCGCCTGAACCAATAAATTATTGAAAAGAAGTTAAAGAAAGTGATAAACTATTTATAATTGACAGTAAATATTATATAGTTGTTGCTCGAAATAGTTTAAATAGTGATTGAAAGATATTTAAATTAAAAAATAATGGTGAAAAAGGTAGTGGTTTAAAAACAGATTGAGGTGAAAGACCTGTTGGTTGGGTTTTTACTTCTAATGGTATTTATTTAGCTACAGGTAATTTGTTAGATTCTTCAATGGAATATGTATGGGGTAAAACTAAAAAATATGAAAATTATATTAAATCAGTTTACCGTTGAGATACTATAGATGAACCACAAATTCCTGAAATAGAACCGGAAACAGGTTCAATTATAAAATGAAATTTAAAAAATCAAAATAATATCAACAACAATGATGATGAAATTAAAGTAACTGTTAAAAACAATGAAATTTCAGAAAATTATATTTATCAATTAGAAGCAAATTATTTTAATTGATTATCAATAACAAATGAATTAGAAACAAATAATATATCGTCCCTTATTCCAGCAGAAATTAAATTATCAGATGGTGAATATGGTAAATATTTAACTAATTTAATTGTTTCTAATGACAGAATAGAAGAATATTTAAACTATTTTTATCAATGATATAGATTACTTTATTCTAAAGCAGTTTGAACAAGTATGACTAAAAAAATAGTTGAAGATAATATTAAAATAGTTTTTGATAGCCATCAAAAATTATTTAATTTAAATCAAATTGAAATATCAGGTATTTGAGGTTATGGAAATTATGACATTACAATTTTTACAGAAAAAGAACAAATTAATATTAATAATTTAAAATTATTTAATAAAAATAATGAAAAATTATCATTAATTACATTAGAAATATAAAAAAATTTTTAGAAGATCTAAAAATTTTTTTATTAAAGTGCTATTTCACCAGTTTTATTATTTACAACTAAAATAGGAATATCTTTATTTAAATTTCAACGGTAAACTGATTTAATATAATTTTCATATTTTTTAGTTTTACCTCATACATATTCTATTGAAGAATCTAACAAATTACCTGTAGCTAAATAAATACCATTAGAAGTAAAAACCCAACCAACAGGTCTTTCACCTCAATCTGTTTTTAAACCACTACCTTTTTCACCATTATTTTTTAATTTAAATATCTTTCAATCACTATTTAAACTATTTCGAACAATAACTATATAATATTTACTGTCTACTTTATTAAATGGTTTTTCTTGTGGTGCTATTCATTCTAAAATACCATCTTTTGTTTTTATATTATTATTGTTTTTTAGTTCTGTAAATTGTAAATGCAAATGTAGCACTTTATTGAAAAAAATAAAGTGCTTTTTATTTTGTAAAAATACTTATATTTATTGGATTAATCGTTAGATAGTATCTTTTACACTTAATAAAATAGGTTTTTTCTGAAAAATTCATCCTTTCTTTTCTTAAAAAATTTTTAAATAATTGTTTTATTTAATTATTAGTTAATTGTTAAATATATTACTAGAAAATACATTTGATAAACTAAGA
>NZ_RCOO01000206.1:0-1895 GCF_003987485.1 Spiroplasma endosymbiont of Megaselia nigra | reverse complement strand
TCGTAGTTATACAGCTGAAAATGCTGATGATGCAAATAAAGCATTCTTTACATTAAATGAAACTTTGATTGAATTAACAAATCAAATTAGTAATTTATATTTTGGTTTGCCAACCGATAAAATGTTTATGGTTTTAGGACGAAGAGCATATTTAGGATTAACACCTGCTTATTTAAAAGTAATTGGTTCACAAGCTCAATTAAAAGCAATGGTTAATGGTGAATTATATGAAAATACAGCAATGGGTATTCCAGTATCAAAAAGTTTTCATTTAGAAAAAACATATACAAAAGGACAAGTTAACCGAGATAAAGGTTATAATTTTACTAATGTAAATGGTTTAATTATTAATAAACAAGTATGAGCATATCCAATTAATATGGATACTATTCAACAAGTTTTAGATAATGATACTGCTAACCCGAAATGAATCGGTAAAGTTCAATATGCTACTCCAACAATTTTATATCCTAAAACATGTAAAATTATTTTAGAAAAAGCACCTACACAAGAAGAAATTAATACTGCTAAAAGTAATCTAAATAAAACTTTTAGAGTGCCAGTTGATTATGTATTCTCATCATCAACTCCCAGTAAAATTAATATCAGTGGAATTATTAAAATAGATAAACCAACTATTCATGTTGATGCTCCAACACAAGTAACAGCTAACCAATTAAAACCACAATTTAAAGATGTTGTTTTAAAAGCAGTTAAAGACGTAGATAGTTCTTTAACAGAAACTGATTTTGATTACTTTATTGAAAGTAAAGGTGAAGATTGACCAATTAATATTATTACAAATGATAAAACTGTTGAAGTTCAAATTGAAGGTAAAAACAACGCTACTGGTCAAACAAATCCGATTGATGTTAAAATTAAAAATTCTTAATAAACAATGAATTTACTAATATTACGAGTTTTAAATTTATTAGTAGCTAATTTAGAAAATAAACCTTTAATAAGTAAATTTGTAAATTTAATTAATAGAGTTAATACAATTAAAACAAATATAAATCATCCATTAAATTATTTTAATGAAAAATTTAAAAAAAATGAAAATTATCGTAAATTAAATTCTAAATATGAAAAAGTAAAAGATACTGTTTTAGATATTTATCAGTGATTAAATCCATTTACTTGTTTAGATTTAATTAAAAAGGTCATAAAAAAGAAATTCAACAAATATTAAGTCAATTAGAAAAAGATAATAATATTAAAAATAGAGAACAATTTAAAAATGAAAATTATCTAAATACTAATTGACAACCTTTAAATAGTAGTTGACTTGATAGTGGTATGTTTAATATTACAAATAAGTTAACTTTAACAGGTAATTTAACTATTTTAATATATACAAAAACAGCAAAACATCCAAAGTTTTATGGACCTTATGTTTATCCCAGTGTTCCAGTTGAAATTTGAAAATTATTAAGTAATGCTGTATCTAATGCGGGCACTTTATTTTGGCGTTATTGATTAAGAAAATGATTACCTAGCCATTTAAGAAATTATATTAAAAAACATTTACCAAAAGAATTAAAAGAAAAATATCCCAAAGGAACTACTAAATTAACATTACCAATAGTTCAAAAATTAAATCAAATTAAAAAGTTTATTAATAATTTAAAGATTGGACATTTTAATTTTAATTTTGCTGGTGAAATTAATAATAAAAAATGATATCGAGAGCGAAAAAGTGATGTTAAAAATATTAATAATTTATATAAAACACCAGTTAAAAATATGTTTTACAAAAATAATCAAACTATTAAAAAAATTAAGAAAGCAAAAGTAAGAGTTAATAGTTATAAGCCAAGTAATTTAAAAAATAAATATCGTAATCAATTAAGAGGTGTTTTATATGGAAAATAATTTAAATAATTTGTTATTTA
>NZ_RCOO01000205.1:0-1910 GCF_003987485.1 Spiroplasma endosymbiont of Megaselia nigra | reverse complement strand
CTGCAGTATATGTTTTAAATTTTTGTTCTTTTCCTGCCATTAAAAAATGCACCTCCTCTAAAAGTTTAGTAAAGTTCTTTTTTAATTTTACTTACTTTTTGGGGTGCAGTCTTTTCTTTGCTCTTTTTATCTTTCATTTTAAATTTCTTGGTTTTGTTCTTGATGTGTTGCAATATGTTCTTTATAAATTTTTATCGTTTGTTCTTTAGTTAATTTTTCTAATCTTGCTGGTTTAGGTACTACATTTGGGACGTGTTTTATTCCCTCTGTATAAAAAATTGAATTACCTGTTTGTAATATGTTTTCATTTTTGCTATCAGTTTCAGATGAAGGGTTACCAACTTCTAGTCCTGGATTTGCTTTTAATTCAAAAGTATTTAGTTTACTTTTTAAATTACTTAAAGTTTTCTGTGCGACATCAATAATTTCTGGTCCATTTACAATATTTTCTTTATCTTTATCATTGTGAAAATATTGTAAAACTACCCCATTAAATAATTCATTATAAAAATTTTTAATGTCTGATAGTTCTTCTAAGTTTATTATTTCTTTTAAATTATTATCATTTGAGATAACTTCTTGGTATATTTTATATTTTTCATCTAATTCTGCTTTAAAATCTGCATATTCATTAGCAATAACTTTTAAATTATTAATAAATTCGATTCTTTTCATTGCAATTTTCTTTCAATATTGTTTTTAATTATTATTTCATAAATAATAATTAAAGTAATTTATTTTAAAATTAGTTTTAAAATCATATAATTATTAAGTTTATCATAATTTATTAGTACAAACATTAATAAGCAAATAAAAACTCAACAAATGTTGAGTTTTTATTATTTTTGTTAATTAAAATGTTTTAACAACTTTTTGAATTTCTTCATCATATTGGTCAATTAACTCATCTGGACTTAGGGCATTGGTTGAAGCAACTTTCGTTCCTGCAACAAGAATTGGTTTATTAACAGTAGCTCCAACAAATTCTCATGTTCCTTTTAAATATTCGGTGTGATTTCCCCATGGATATCAACCAAAAGGAGCTCCTTGGGTTGTTAAAATTTGTACTTTTAAATGTGGTAATAACCCGATTGCATCACCTTTTTTTGTATATTTATATGAAAATGTTTTATCTGCAACTAACACATGATCTAAGTAATTTTTCATTAATCCAGAAACATTAAAGTTGTTCATTGGACATACAACAATAACTTTTTGCACTTCTTTTAATTGATTAATATAAACATCAGCATCCTCCGCATTAAAATAAGTGCCAAAATTATCACGCGTAAGTGTTTTAAGGGCCATTGGGGTTTCGTTTAAATCTAAAAGAATAATTTCATCGTTTGCATTTGCTGCTTGATAATATTTAAGAAAACGAGCTGCTAAAGCTTTTGAATATGATTTTTCATTAGGGCTAACCGTTCCATAAATTACTAATACTTTATTTGCCATGATTATCGTTCCTTTCTCGTTTTATTTTATCATATTTTATTCTCTAAACTAATTAATAATATTGTTAGGAACTGTTTAAAATGATAATTTTTGATAATTTAAAAAATTTAACAAAATTTTTAAAATAGCAAATCATTTTTAGCATTTTAATAATATAATAATGTTATGAAAAAGAGAAAAAAATATTATGTATGATAAAAAAAGCAAGGTTATTGTTAAAATAACAAATATCACGCCGTTCGGTGCTTTTTGTGAATTAAAAGACGCAGCTGGTTTAGAGTGAACCCCAAAAAGTAAGTATTAGTAAAAAAGGTTTATAAACTTTTATTTATTATATCCTTTTCTTTGCGGCTTGAATATCATTTATTTCATTTTTTAACATCATTAATATATTCGTCATGCGATAAGTAAATATTGTTATGAATTGTTGCTTTTTTTAATAAAGAATGAAAACT
>NZ_RCOO01000204.1:0-1910 GCF_003987485.1 Spiroplasma endosymbiont of Megaselia nigra | reverse complement strand
TATAACAAAATACAAAAATTTTAATGAGCTAAAAAATATGATAGATAATTATATTGTTGAGTATAATAATTATAGAAGGGTTTTAAAATTAAAAATGCCTCCAATTCAATTTGAATTAAAAAGCATTTTAAATTAAAAAAATAATTCTCAGTTATTTGAAACTGTGCAAAAAAGATTTACATCTCTTTTTTTATTTTTACTTAACTTTTATATTACCATTTTTATCAATATCTAATAAATGAGATATATTAGTATCTAAATTTCAACGATAAACTGATTTAAATCTTGGAGCAGGTCAATCACTTATAACGCTATAAGAACGAATAACAATTGTAACCACCGGTGATTTTCATTCTAAATTTAAAGTATAATTTTCATCTTCATTTTTTTTATCAATTTCAATACTTGAATGAGTTTTATTTATTAGATTATTATTTTTAAACTTAGTAATATTTCAATTTTGACCTTTTCATAACACATAATAGCATTTATTATCAACTTGATTAAATGGTTTTTCTTGTGGTGCTATTCATTCTAAGTTATCTTTAATTTCTTGGTTAGCAGTCTTTATTTTATTTTCTTCTTTTAATTTTGCTAATTCTTCTGCTGTATATTCATGTTGTATATTACAAGCAACTAAACTTGTTGTACTTGTTCCAATTAAAGTGATTGAACATAAAAAACTTAATATTTTTTTCATATTTTATTTTTTTATTTCAATTATATTGATTTTTGAATATGTATCATTTCCATGTACTGCACCATAAGAATCTGCTGCTGCTACAACTTTTAAATTTAAATCAACAAAATTATTATCCCTTTTTAATATGTTAAATTGTATTGAAATTGTACCAGTTTGTGTTGCTCATCCTGATGTTGCAGTATGTTTTTCACTTGCTGAAAAATAAATCTTTTCTTCACTTGAAAAATTCTTTTGTAATAACATTTGAGATTTTTTAAAAGGAGCTGCATAATTATTTCACTCAAAAGAACCAATTAATAAAATTGATTCTGAATTTTTTAATTGTTCTCAATTAATGCCATATTTTTTTGTATTATCTTCTCATGATATAGAATTATGTTTTTCTCCACCAGTTCAATCAACATGTACATTTACTTCAATATTAGTATCAATAACTAATATATTTTGTTGAATTTCATTTACATAACTATCAATTATTACTGATTTATTATAATTTTTTCTTTTATTTCTTTTTAAAATTTCTAAATTATTTATTTGTTGATAATTATTATTATTTTCTTTTTGATAAGGACTAGCAGCGATTACTGATTGAACAGCAGTTTCACTAATTGTTAATATGCTTAATAAACTAAGTAATTTTTTCATCCTTGTTTTTCTCCTTTTCTTAATATTAAAACTTTTTATCAAGATCTACCCGCATTATATATATAAGCAAGCAAAATTATTACTTATTTTAAAAATTTTATCTTGTTAAATACCTCTTATTACGCGTTTTAAGACCTAAATTAGCAATAAAATATATTAAGTTATATAAATTAAATTAATAATATTAATTTTTATTAATAGTTGCCTTAATTTTGTAGAAAACTCTTGATGAAGTTAAAAACCCTTATAAAATATATGTTTTTGCAAAAATATTAATTTATTAAAAAGTCAATAATAGACTGCACCCATTTTAGTAAGTACTAATAAAAAGTATTTACTATTTTTTTTATTATATCTTTTTCTTTACGATTTGAATATCATGTATTTCATTTTATAACATCTTGTATATATTCTTCATGTGAATTATATATTTTATTATGGATTGTAGCTTTCTTAAGTAATGAATGAAAACTTTCTATAACAATATTATCTGCACAGTGGTATTTTTTACCCATTGAAATTATAATACCGTTAGAGACACATTTATAGTGATAAATAGCGG
>NZ_RCOO01000203.1:0-1912 GCF_003987485.1 Spiroplasma endosymbiont of Megaselia nigra | reverse complement strand
TTTTGGACCTTTTGGTGTATTTAAAATTCCTTTTTTAAAATTTCTTTGTCATGAATCAAGTGTTTTTATATTTACTTTATATTTTTGTGCAATATAAGTAATCGATGTTTGTTCAATTTCTTTTACTGTATTTTTTCGAAATTCTGCAGTATATGTTTTAAATTTTTGTTCTTTTCCCGCCATTAAAAAATGCACCCCCTCTAAAAGTTTAGTAAAGTTCTTTTTTAATTTTACTTACTTTTTGTGGTGCAGTCTTATTTATGAAAGCATTATTAAAAATATTATTTTTAATAAATATTAGTAATATTCCCTTAATAATAAATGCATGTGTTATAAAGTGTAAAAGAAAACAAATTGGATTTTGGTATATGGTTTGCAAAAATGATAAACTATTTCAAAGTAAAACACCTAATTACCATTGATATTTATTAATTTATTGTCATGTAAAGTAGAAAAAGAAAAAAACAGAATTTATAATAAAAAATATCTTTTTTACAATTTTAATTATAAAACCCCATCTATTTTGAGTCTTTTTAAAAAAATTTTTTATTTTTTTGCTATAATAAAATAGGAGATTTTTAAAAGGAGAAAAAATATGGAAAATTCAACGAGAAAAGTAGTTTTAGTTGGATGTGGAATGGTTGGAAACAGCTTTTTATATTCAGCGATGAACAGAGGGATTGCACAACATTATGTGCTAATTGATGCGTTTCGACAAGCAGCAGAAGGGAATGCTATTGATTTATCAGATGCAACTGCTGTTTTAGAAAATCGTTTTAGTACAATTAAAGCTGGTGATTATAGTGATTGTAAAGATGCTGATTTAATTGTTATTACAGCAGGAAGACCACAACGAGATGGTGAAACACGATTAGATATGGTTGCTGATAATGCAAGAATTATGCAAGATATTGCTTTAAAAATTAAAGCCTCAGGTTTTAAGGGTGTTACGCTAATTGCTTCAAATCCGGTTGATGTTCTGGCATCAGTTTATCAAAAAGTAACTGGTTATGCAAAAAATAAAGTTATTTCTTCAGGAACAACTTTAGATTCAGCACGTTTAAGAAGATTAGTTGGTAATAAATTAAACATTGCTCCAGCTAGTGTTAATGCTTATGTTTTGGGTGAACATGGTGATTCATCAGTTTCTGTTTGATCAAAAGCTTCAATTATGCAAAAATCAATTGCTGATTTTGTGGCAGAAGGAAAATTAACAGAAAAAGATTTAGAAGATATGCACCAACAAATGATGAAAATGGCTTATACAATCATTGATTTGAAAAAAGCAACTTTTTATGGAATTGGTGTATGTTTATCATCAATTGCAAAAGCAATTTTAAATGATGAAAGATCAACCTTTTTAATTGGTGCAAAATGTGAAGGTGAATATAATGTTACGGGAACTTACATTGGTGTACCAGCAGTTATTGGTGTTAATGGGATTGAAGAAATTATTGAGTGAAAATTAACAAAAGAAGAGCAAGTTAAATTTGAAAAATCAGCGACACAATTACATGAAGCTTTAAATGTTGCTCTTGCAGCATTAAAGTAATATTTAGGAGGACTTTTTAAGTCTTTTTTTATGTTAAATTTATAATATTTAAGACTGCACCCCAAAAAGTAAGTAAAATTAAAAAAGAACTTTACTAAACTTTTAGAGGAGGTGCATTTTTTAATGGCAGGAAAAGAACAAAAATTTAAAACATATACTGCAGAATTTCGAAAAAATACAGTAAAAGAAATTGAACAAACATCGCTTACTTATATTGCACAAAAATATAAAGTAAATATAAAAACACTTGATTCATGACAATACAATGTTTCTTTTAACTGAGAATATGAAATAAAAAACCTTTCTAGGTTATTATTAAATATATAAAGTTAGGAGAAACATTTTTTATATGGCAAAGGG
>NZ_RCOO01000021.1:0-11654 GCF_003987485.1 Spiroplasma endosymbiont of Megaselia nigra | reverse complement strand
GCGATGTTTGTTCAATTTCTTTTACTGTATTTTTTCGAAATTCTGCAGTATATGTTTTAAATTTTTGTTCTTTTCCTGCCATTAAAAAATGCACCTCCTCTAAAAGTTTAGTAAAGTTCTTTTTTAATTTTACTTACTTTTTGGGGTGCACTCTAGAGCGAGTGCAATTAAGTGGTGATTTTAATCGTGCTGGTGAAATTCAATATGCTTTATTACCAAAACTAGAAAAACAATTACATGAACAAGAAAAACAAGCTTCAGGTTCACATCTTTTGAAAGAAGATGTAACTGAGCGTGATATTGCTGCAATTGTTGGAAAGTGAACCGGTATTCCAGTTGACCGTTTAGTAGAAACAGAAAAGACAAAATTATTAAATTTAAGTAAGATTTTACGGCGTCGTGTTCGCGGTCAAAACGAAGCAATTCAATTAGTTGCTGATGCAATTATTCGTAGTCGAAGTGGAATTAAAGACCCAAATAAACCAATTGGTAGTTTCTTATTTTTAGGACCAACAGGAGTTGGGAAAACAGAAGTTGCCCGTAGTTTAGCATATGTTCTTTTTAACTCAGAAAAACAAATGGTACGATTAGATATGTCTGAATATATGGAAAAACATTCAGTAAGTAAATTAATTGGGGCGCCACCAGGTTATGTTGGTCATGAACAGGGTGGACAATTAACCGATGCTGTTCGTCGAAGCCCATATTCAATTGTTTTATTTGATGAAATTGAAAAAGCACATCCTGATATTTTAAATATTTTGTTGCAAATTTTAGAAGATGGTAGTTTAACTGATTCATTAGGTAAAACTGTTGATTTTAAAAATACAATTATTATTATGACTTCTAATATTGGATCAGAATATTTATTAAATGAAAATAATGATGGTGTTGGTTTATTAATTCAAAAAGAATTAGCTAGAAAATTTAAACCAGAGTTTTTAAATCGAATTGATAATGTTGTGACCTTTAATGCTTTATCAAAAGATGTTATTAAAGAAATTATTGAAAAAGAATTAGCTGAATTAACACAACGAATTGAAAATAGTAAAAACATTCGTATTAGTTATTCTGAAAAAGTATTAGAAAAAATTTTAAACAAAGGATATGATCGTTAATTTTGAGCACGGCCAATTAAGCGATATATTCAACGAAATATTGAATCGTTAATTGCTCATGCTATTATTTCAGAAGAAGTTCAAGAGGGTAAATCTTATACAATTGATGTAGTTAAAAATGAAATGGTTATTAAGAATAGCACAAAATTAAATTAGCACTTGCATTCTTTAAATGATAAATTTATAATATTAACTGTTAGCACTATTTAGTGTTAATTGACAAATATTTATAAGAATTGTAGAATGGAGGTGCTGCTGGTGTTAACCCAACGACAAGAAAATATTTTAAAAGTAATTGTAGAAGAATACACAAAAACAGCACAGCCTGTTGGAAGTAAAGCTATTATGGCTTCGTCCTTAATAGATTATTCTTCTGCAACAATTCGTAATGAATGTGCAATTTTAGAAAAAGAAGGTTTTTTAGAAAAAGAACATGCTTCATCGGGAAGAATCCCATCAACAAAAGGTTATCGTTATTATGTTGATAACTTGATGGTTGAGAAAAATATTGATGATATTAAAAACCGGATTGAAGCCTTATTTGTTAATCGAAATATGTCAATTAATGATATTATTGATCAAACAGGCCAAATTTTAAGTGAAATGACAAATTTAACAACAGTTGTTGTTGGTCCAAACTTTCAAGAAGAATTATTAAAAAAAATTGAATTATTGCCAATTTCTGAAACACAAGCAGTTGTTGTCTTTGTTTTAACAAATGGGCATGTTGAGAATAAAATGTTTACAATTGATAAAAATAGTTCAATGAACGATTTAAAAATTTCTGTTGAATTATTTAATACACGGTTAGAAAATACTAAAATAACTGATATTCCAACAAAATTTGAGGTAATTCGTCCAATTTTAGAACAACAAGTAAAACATTATGAATATATTTTAAAACAATTTGTTAACGCTTTAACAAGTATTGTTAAACCAAGTTATTCAACTCACGGGATTCAATATATGCTCCAAAATCCGGAATATAATAACCCAGAACGAATTAAACAAGTTATTCGCTTAATTGAAACAATTTCACCGTTTGATTATTTTAAAAAACAACAGAATAACCCAAGCGAAAATCTTGTTTCAATTCAAATTGGGAATGAAACAGGGTTTAAAAATGATGATGTGGCTTTGTTGACAACAACTTATAAGGTTGATGATATGCAAGAAGGAGGAATTGCTTTAGTGGGGCCAAAGCGGTTAGAATATGATAAGATTTATGAAGTTCTTGAATGATTAGCTTATCGGATTAAAGAAGCATATCAAAAAGAAGATAGAGGGGGTGAGATTAATGAGTAATGAAAAAAATGATAAATCTTCGCCAAACCAATTAAAAGAAAAAATTCAACAATTACGGAAAGAATTAGCAAATAATCAACCTGCTGATTCACCGTCAGAATCAGGGAAAACAGCAACAGCACCGACAGCTGAAGCAAATAATTTGGCAATTATTGAAGATTTAGAACATGAAATTGATTTATTGTTAAAAGATAATTTACGCTTGCAAGAAGAAAAATTATTATCTTTAGCTGATGGTGAAAATTTAAAGAAAAGAATTCATGAAGAAGTTGCTGATATTAAACGTTATCGTGCAGCAGGGATGGCAGAAAAATTATTGCCAACATTAGATAACTTTGAACGTGCTTTGCAAGTTACTAATGTAACACCAGAAGTAAAAAACTTTTTAACAGGGTTTGAAATGATTTATCGTATGTTTAAAACGGTTTTTGAAGAAGAAGGCATTACCGCAATGGAGACAAAAGTAGGAGAACACTTTAATTCTAATTTCCATTCGGCAATTGAAATTATTGAAACAACTGATGTTTCATCAGGATGTATTGTTAAAATTTTACAAAAAGGATATATGATTCATGATCGTGTCTTACGTCATGCATCAGTGCAAGTTGCAAAATAACTAATTTAAGAGAGAAAGGTATGATAATATGGCAAAAATTATTGGTATTGATTTAGGAACAACAAATTCATGTGTTGCTGTGATGGAAGGAAAAGATTTTAAAGTTTTAGAAAATCCCGAAGGGCAACGAACAACACCATCAGTTGTTTCATTTAAAAATGAAGAAATTATTGTGGGAGATGCGGCAAAACGGCAAGCAGTAACAAACCCAAATACAATTAGTTCGATTAAACGTAAAATGGGGACATCAGAGAAAGTTCATGTTAATAATAAAGATTATAGTCCTGAACAAATTTCTGCTGAAATTTTACGTTATTTAAAAAACTATGCTGAGAAAAAATTAGGACAAAAAGTTTCAAAAGCAGTTATTACTGTTCCGGCTTATTTTAATGACGCACAACGACAAGCAACAAAAGATGCTGGAAAAATTGCTGGATTAGAAATTGAAAGAATTATTAATGAACCAACTGCGGCAGCATTAGCTTATGGAATTGATAAAGTTGATAAAGAGCAAAAAGTTTTAGTATTTGACTTAGGGGGAGGAACTTTTGATGTTTCAATCTTAGATTTAGCAGATGGAACATTTGAGGTTTTAGCAACTGCTGGGGATAATCATTTAGGAGGAGATGACTTTGATGAAGTTATTATTCAATGAATGGTTGATGAATTTAAAAAAGATAATGGTATTGATTTAAAAACAGATAAAATGGCAATGCAACGATTGAAAGAAGAAGCAGAAAAAGCGAAAAAAAATCTTTCTTCACAATTACAAACTGAAATTGCAGCACCATTTATTACTGCGCGTGATGGAAATCCATTACATTTAAACCTAACATTAACAAGAGCAAAATTTGATGAAATGACAAAAAGCCTTGTTCAACGAACAATTGAACCAGTTCGTAAAGCATTAGCTGATGCAAAATTAAAACCTAGTGATTTAGACCAAGTTTTACTAGTGGGAGGAAGTACGAGAATTCCAGCGGTACAAGAAGTTATTAAACATGAATTAGGAAAAGAACCAAACCGCACAATTAATCCTGATGAAGTTGTTGCGATTGGTGCAGCAATTCAAGGGGGAGTTTTAGCTGGTGATGTAAAAGATGTCTTATTATTAGATGTTACACCATTATCATTAGGTATTGAAACATTAGGAAAAGTCTCAACTGTTTTAATTCCTCGTAATACCACAATTCCAACATCAAAATCACAAGTGTTTTCAACCGCTGCTGATAATCAACCAGCTGTTGATATTCATGTTTTACAAGGGGAACGTAAAATGGCAGCAGATAATAAATCATTAGGACGATTCCAATTGTCTGGGATTGAACCAGCACCAAAAGGAATTCCCCAAATTGAAGTTAAGTTTTCAATTGATGCAAACGGAATTGTATCAGTTACTGCAAAAGATTTAAAAACAATTAAAGAACAATCAGTTACCATTACTAATGGTGGTGGTTTAACAGAAGAAGAAATTCAACGAATGATTAATGAAGCAGAACAAAATAAAGATAAAGATGAGCAAAAATTAAAAAACATTGAATTGCGTAATAAGGCAGAGTCATATCTTTCAACAATTACACAAGCTTTAGAAGGAAATAAGGATAAAATGGATCCTGAACAGTTAAAAGCTTCTGAAGAAATGGCCAAAGAAATTAAAGAATTGTTAGAAAAAGAAGATTATGCTGGTTTAGAAGCAAAAATGGCAGCATTAGAACAAGCAATGGCTGAAGCTTCAAAATTTATGAATGACCAACAAGGTGATCAATCTGAACCAGAAGTTACGAATGATGATGACAAAAAAGATAAATAAGACAATAATGATGACTAAAATTCTTTTAGTTATCTTTTCTTTAAAAGAGAAAGTAGAAAGATGGTAATGGGAAAACGAGACTATTATGAAGTATTTGGCGTTAATCGTAATGCCACTGATGATGAAATTAAACGTGCTTTTCGACAATTAGCAAAAAAATATCATCCTGATGTTTCAAAAGAGAAAGATGCCGAAGCAAAGTTTAAGGAAATTAATGAAGCTTATGAAGTTTTATCTGATCCAAATAAACGTCGCAATTATGATCAGTTTAGTCATGCTGGAACTGACCCCAATGGTTTTGGTGGCTTTAGTCATGGTTTTAGTAGTACGGGAGATTTTGAAGATATTTTCTCTGGTGGTTTTGGTGGTTTTGGTGATATTTTTGAAAACTTTTTTGGTGGTGGTAAAAAACGCCGTGGTTTTAGTAATCAACCAATTAGAGGGGAAAATATTTCTGCACGTGTTACATTAACGTTAAAAGAACAAATGTTTGGGAAGAAAATAAACCTAGATTTAAATATTGATAAAAAATGTGAAATGTGTGATGGAACTGGAGCAAAAGACCCTAAAAAAGACATTCATACTTGTACAACTTGTGATGGTTATGGTTATGTTAACCTTGAACAGCGTAGTATTTTTGGTGTGATTCAATCACAACAACCTTGTCCCGATTGTAAGGGGCGCGGAAAAGTAATTACTAATAAATGTTCAAAATGTAAAGGTCAAGGGAATTATCGTGGGAAAGAAACAGTAGAAATTGAGTTACCAAAATCAATTTATGAAAATCAACAGTTACGAATTCGTGAAAAAGGAAACTACGGTCTAAATAATGGTTCACGGGGAGATATTTATTTAGAAATTTCAGTAAAACCAAATAAATATTTTAAGCTGGTTAATGATAACCTTCATTTAAATTTACCAGTATCTTATTTAGATGCTTTACTAGGAGCTGAAATTAAAGTTCCAACTTTTGATGGGGATGTTCATTTGAAATTACCACCAAATACAAAAACAAATAGTATTTTTAATATTCCAAATCATGGGTTTTTTAAATCACCAACATCGACAAAACGAGGAGATTTAATTGTTAATGTGATTGTAACAATTCCAACAAAATTATCGCCAGAAGAAAAAACAATTTTACAAAAGTTAAGAAATAATAGTTCGTTTAAAATTACTGATGATTTCTATGAGGATTTATAATTATTAAAAAAAGTTTTAAGCATGATATTAATATCATGCTTAAAACTTTTTATTTTTTTGTTTCTTGTTCTTTTCAACGGTAATAACCATAAATCCCAGTTCTTAAAACATAGGCATTATGATATCCTAATTGTCGTAGTTCCAATGCTGCTTCACTACTGCGATTACCACCATTGCATAATGTAATAATTAATTGGTTTTTGTTTGATAAGTAACGCGATGGATCTTGGAGCAAATCAAAAATATAAACATTGATTGAATTTGGAATTTGTCGTAACGCTTTAAATTCAATCTCAGTGCGGACATCTAATAATAAAGCTTGTTCTTTTTGTGTTTCAAAGATTTCATTATCCATATAGACTGCTTTTTGGTTCATTGTGTACTCCTTATTTTTTTGTATATTTATATCATATCGTAAATATAAAATAATGTGTGATAAAATTAAAAAGATTAAGTATCACAGAAAGGAATTAAGAGTTTTGACGGCAAAACAAGTATTTAAAAAAATAATAAATAATCAGGAACTAATTGTTGAGCATGGCCAATTAGCAAAACAAGCAAGTGGTTCAATTTTAGTACGTTATGGTGATGCTGTTGTTTTAGTAACCGCAACAGTTAATAACAAACTTAGTGAAGGTGATTTTTTTCCTTTAACAGTTGTTTTTCAAGAAAAATTATATTCAGTCGGAAAAATTCCGGGTGGATTTTTAAAACGAGAAGGGAAGCCATCTGAATATGGTACTTTATCAGCACGAGTAATTGACCGTGCTTTACGGCCATTATTTTCAGAAAATTTTCGTAATGAAGTTCAAATTGTTATTAATGTTCTTGCTGTTGATAATGATCATGATGTGCGGGTGGTTAGTTTATTTGCGGCATCATTAGCACTTAGTATTTCTAAAATTCCATTTGCTGGCCCAGTAGCGGGAACATTAGTAACTGTTGATCAAAATAATAATATTATTATTAATCCAACATTAGAACAAATTAATAATTGCAAAATGGAATTAATTGTTGCTGGAACAGCGGAGGCAATTAATATGGTTGAAGCGGGGGCAAAAGAAGTTTCTGAAAGTTTAATGTTGCAAGCAATTTTAGCGGGACATGATGTTATTCGACAATTAATTACTTTTCAGCATGAAATTATTGCAAAAGTTGGGGTACCAAAAATGGAAGTTGAATTGTTTCAAATTCGTTCTGAAATTATTACTTATGTTAATAACAATTATGCAAAAGAGTTAATTACAGCTGCTCGAATTAAAGAAAAAACAAAACGTTATGAAACAATTGAACATTTAGTTGAACAAGCAATTAATAATTATTCTATTCCAGTTCCACTTTTAGAAAAAGAACAGAAAAAATTGACTCTAGAATTAAAAACAGCTTTACATAATATTATTCGTCAAGAAGTGCGTCGCCAAATTTTAATTGATAAAACACGCTTAGATGGCCGAAAATTAGATCAAATTCGCCCATTAAGTAGTGAAATTGATATATTACCAGTTGTTCATGGTAGTGCTTTGTTCACTAGGGGTGAAACACAAGTTTTATCAGTTGTAACATTAGGTGCATTAGGTGAAAATCAAATTATTGATGGAATTACCAATGAAGAAGGTAAAAGTTTTATGCATCATTATAACTTTCCACCATTTTCAGTTGGTGAAACTGGGCGAATGGGTCCTCCTTCACGACGAGAAATTGGTCATGGCGCATTAGGAGAAAAAGCATTATTACAAATTATTCCTAGCGAAAAAGTGTTTCCATATACAATTCGTATTGTTTCCGAAGTTTTAGAATCAAATGGTAGTACTTCCCAAGCATCAATTTGTGCTGCTACATTAGCTCTAATGGCGGCTGGAGTGCCAATTACAGCGCCAGTAGTTGGGATTGCAATGGGTTTAATTAAAGAAAAAAATAACTATACTATTTTAACTGATATTCAAGGGATGGAAGATCATCTTGGTGATATGGACTTTAAAGTAGCCGGAAATGCAAAGGGAATTTGTGCCTTACAAATGGACATTAAAATTGCAGGAATTAACAAGACAATTCTCCAAGAAGCTTTAAAAGCGGCAAAAAAAGCGCGCTTAACAATTTTAGATAATGTTTTAGCAACTATTTCTGAACCACGAGCACATTTAACACCAACAGCACCAAAAATGAAAACATTTATGATTCCTGTTGATAAGATTCGGGAAGTTATTGGTCCGGGTGGTAAAATAATTACAGCTATTATTGAAAAATCAGATGATGTTAAAATCGATATTGAGGATGATGGCCAAGTGACAATTTACCATAGAGAAAGCACAGCGATTGAAAAAGCATATAAGTTAATTAAAGCAATTGCAATGCCAGTTATTGTTGGTGAAGAAATAATTGGACCAGTTGTTAAAATTGAAAAATTTGGTGTTTTTGTTAATTTAAAAGAAAATCTTGATGGTTTAATTCATATTTCTAAATTAGCTAAACAACATGTTGAAAAAGCAGAAGATATTGTTCAATTAAACGATATTGTTAAAGTTAAAGTAATAGAAATTGATGGGAAAGGGAAAATTAAGTTACAATTAATTGAAATATTACCTAAAAAGTAACTTAATTTTTTAATGTTGGTTCTTAAATAAATAACTAAAATATTTGTTATAATTAAATAAGGAGTTAGGAGATTTAATTATGAGTAAAATTGCAATTGATATGATGGGAAATGATTTAGGCATTAAACCAATTATAGACGCTTTGAAAGTTTTTATGAAGAAATATGACGATGTTACTTTTATTTTAATTGGAGCTGATAAGGAACTGAAGGCTGCCACCGCAGCAACAAAGTTAGATAATACAAAATATGAAATTTTTGCTACAACAGAAGTAATTGCAATGACAGAAGGTATGATGGAAGTTCGTCGTAAACCAAATAGTTCAATGGTTCGTGGAACTGAATTATTGCGTGATCAAAAAGTAGATGCTTTGGTATCTGGTGGTTCAACTGCAGCTTTTTTAGCAGCGTGTCATTTTATTGTGGGAGAAATTTCCGGAGTTTCACGGCCAGCTTTTATGCCTTTTATTCCAACAGTTAACAAGGGAAAGTCTGTTTTAATGCTAGATGTTGGTGCTAATTTAGAAAATGATGCCCAAGATCTTGTTAATTTTGCAATTATGGCTAGTGTTTATGCGCAAGAAATTATGCACAATCCAAAACCAGGTGTGGCAATCTTAAATATTGGTGAAGAAGCATCAAAAGGAAAAGATTATCATAAAGAAGCTTATAAATTATTAGCAAATAATAAAAATATTTTTTTTAAAGGAAATATTGAGCCACGTGATATTACTAGTGATGTTGTTGATATTATTGTAACAGATGGTTTTACTGGTAATATTGCTCTAAAAACATTGGAAGGAATGGCAAAAAATTTAATGGGTGTTATTAAACACGAATTAACAAAGAATTTTTATCGAAAATTAAAAGCTTTTTCGTTACGAAAAGCTTTTCGGGTAGTTCGTGAAACCTTTGATTATCGAAATAATGCAGCAGCATTAGTCTTAGGATTAAGAGCAATTGCTGTTAAAACGCATGGTAGTAGTGATGAAAAATCATGAATTAGTACTTTAGAATTAACTCGTACCGCAGTTGTCAATAATTTTGTGCAAAAAATGACAGTTAAATTGTTAAAGGGGGATTAATTATACGATGCAGTTTATAAACAAACAGCCAGAACAACTTTTTTTCGAGTTAAAATCTTTTTTTAAACAGTATCATGTTTTTATTAAAGAACCACAATATTATTTAGAAGCCTTAACTCATAATTCTTATGCAAATGAAAATAATTTAAGTTATACTTATCAACGAATGGAATTTTTGGGTGATGCAATTTTAGCAAAAGAAATTTCCTTATACTTATTTTTAAGTTTTCCTGATAAAAATGAAGGTGAAATTACTAATTTACGTAGTAAAATTGTTCGGGAAGGAACATTAGCAGAATTAGTTCGTCGAATGAATTGAGCACCTTTCTTATTATTAGGAAAAGGAGAAATTAAAACAAAAGGATATGAAAAAAATCGTATTTTAGCTGATATTTATGAGTCAATGATTGCTGCATTATATCTTGATTTGGGTGAAGAAGTTGTTCGTAATTTTATTAATGACACCCTTATTCAAATAGTTTCTAATCCTGGTTTTTTTGATCAAATTCGAGATTACAAAACGGAATTACAAGAATTTTTACAAGCTGGTGATGCACGAACATTAGAATATAAATTAATTAAAGAATCACCACCATTAGAAGGAAATCGAGTTTTATATACTGTGGTTGCAGAAATTGGGGGAATTCGTTATGGCGAAGGATGCGGTTATACTCATAAAGAAGCTGAGCAATTAGCTGCTCGTGATGCGCTACAAAAATTAGCAACAAAATCAAAATATCATTTCGAAAATAAATAACAATGTAATATGACTAAACTAATTTAAGTATATGGAGATGAAAAGTAATGATGATAAGACATTTGTTTAAGAATTTTTGATTAAGTTTTACTAGAAATAGTTTACAAGTTTTAGGCCTATTTTTAATGTTAGGAATTATTATTACCTTGTTTGGGGGAATGATTATGTCAAGCAATTTAAGTACGGTTCAATTAGCATTAATTGGTAATGACTTGTATGATACTAATATTTCATTTCAATTTAATTATAATTTAAAAATTGTTTCAAACCATCAAAATTTATCATATGGTTTAAACAATATTAATTATATTAACGAGGATGGAGATTTAGACAATAATAAAGTAGAAAGTCATTATTTTCAGTTAAAACCAAATGGCAAAGATACTTATCAAATTGTATTGGATTCAGAAAGTAACCAGTCAGGAAAATGGCTTGCTTCAAATAGTTCAAATTCATATTTTATGGAACAGTTAAAGGAAAACGGTGAAGTAATATTAAACTTTAATACTAATATTGTTCCTGATAGTGTTTATTTTTTTAGTAATGATGATTATCATGAATTGGTTAGTTATTTACAAAATCCAGCAAACTTAATTCCATTCGTAAGTTCACCAGATAATCCTAGATTAGTCACAGATACATTAATTTTTACTAATGCTTATAAGGATTTTAGTACAAATCAGAAACGAATTTATGACTTACAAACTCGTCTTTTAAATTCTGTTATTATTGGTTCAGTTGCTGATCGTGCTCTAATGAGTGAAACAATGCGACCTTACGATATTTTTAAAGAAGAAAACTTTTATATTCAAAGTGTGCAACCATATTATTGGACAACACCAATTATGGTAAAAGGAAATTATCAAGATTTTTTAAATTATCAGGTAAGCGATGATTATCCTCCAATTATTATTAATAATTCTTATGCTTCACATAATAAAATCAAGATTAATAGAGTGCACCCCAAAAAGTAAGTAAAATTAAAAAAGAACTTTACTAAACTTTTAGAGGAGGTGCATTTTTTAATGGCGGGAAAAGAACAAAAATTTAAAACATATACTGCATAATTTCGAAAAAATACAGTAAAAGAAATTGAACAAACATCGCTTACTTATATTGCACAAAAATATAAAGTAAATATAAAAACACTTGATTCATGACAAAGAAATT
>NZ_RCOO01000202.1:0-1929 GCF_003987485.1 Spiroplasma endosymbiont of Megaselia nigra | reverse complement strand
TAAACCGTTAATAATTTCACTAGCATTACGAGTATTTAACTCATTTAGTTTATTTTCAAAGTATTCAAATTGACGCTCCGTATTTGGAATATAATACTGATAAAAAAATTTTTAATGTAATCTTTTTGTTTTTCTGTAATTTGATTTTTTAACTTTGAATTTAATAACAAATAAAATTATAATAATAATTAATAAAATTAATAATGAAATTATTATTCATATTCAATATAAATTTTTATTTTTACTATAAAATAAATTATATATTTCATTTTTATTTTTACTATAAAATAGTTTATTTTTAAAACTAATTAAATTATTAAGATATCCAATAATATTATTAACTTTAATTGCTTCTTTATCATTAATTCTTAATTTATACAACTTTTCATTTGTTCCAAAATAAAGATTATTATTGTAATAAACAGCAGTTTGTATATTTTCATTTTCATTATAGCCTTTTATACTATTAAATTGTTTTTCTTTATTATCATAAAAAACAAAAAAATTATTTTCTAAAACATAAATATAATCATTTACAATAATTAAATTACTTATAACATTTTCATTTGAGCGTGGTATAGTATTATTTTTTTTATAAAGTAAAGGAATAACATTATCTGAATTATTTTCTAGTTTATATAAAATTGTATCTATAAATACCCCACTAAAATAAACATCATCATTTTTGTCAATTTTCATAGAATAAATATCAAATAAAGGAGAAAAACCTAATATATTAATTATATTATTTATATTTGAATTTAATATTTTTCAAACTATATTTCCTGCAAAATAAATGTTGTCCTTACTATCACAGTTGATAGTTTTAATTTCACCATCTATAACATTTATTTTGAATGCGGTATTTGTTTCATTTTGCAACACAAACGCACCATTATCAGTACCAAAATAAATGTTATTGCTGCTATCAACCGCAATTGAATTAACTATTTTATTAATACCATCAATTTTGGTTGCTGTGTCTGACCCCGCAGACAACTTATACACACCGTTGTTTGTTCCAAAGTAAATGTTGTCCTTACTATCACAGTTGATAGTTTTAATTCCACCATCTATACCATTTATTTTGAATGCGGTATTTGTTTCATTTTGCAACACAAACGCACCATTATCAGTACCAAAATAAAGATTATTTTTATTGGAAAAAGAGCCAGTTATTTCGTTAACATTTTGATTAAAATAAATTTTTTGTTCATTTGCTTTCTCTATATTACAAGCGATAACACCGCTTGCTCCGGTTACAGTTAAACTAACTGCGCCTAAGATACTTAGTAGTTTTTTCATAAAAGTCATCTTCTTTCTATTAAATTGTGATTATCTTTGATAAGGTCGTTTGTAGGCTTTATCTAATTTATTTATAACTCTTTTTTTAAAAAGACAATAATATTTTTATATTATTTTGTTTCAAATTTCGTAGGTGTTTAGTTCTTGTTAAATGTAATTAGTACTTTGATTATTTATATATATGTTGTTTTGATATAGTAAAAGAATAGTTTTGGAATTATATTGGAAGAAAACGGATAGTAAAAATAGGCCGTTTACCAAACAGCAAAAACAATATGATAAAGACCATATCTTAATTTTGTTTATTCTTTGTCTTGCTACACTGTGGTTTTATGCAAGTTCTGTGCTGGGGTGATAGGGGAGTGAAGAACTCACTAGCGCATTAGTCTAAGTTGTCTAATTCCGCTAATAACTGTTCGAGTTCTTCTTCGGATAATTTTGGTGGGTCACCCTTGTTTTTTTTTCGTACAGAGTGTTATAATCATCAACAAGAGAATTATTTTTTCTTTGTAATAAGGAATTTTCACTGTTTTTAGCAGAATATTTGTTTTTTACGAAAGAATGGTATTCTGCTTTTAATTTGTCGCTTTCAGCGCAAATTTGTTCGCGGGCTTGTTGGTAAGT
>NZ_RCOO01000201.1:0-1930 GCF_003987485.1 Spiroplasma endosymbiont of Megaselia nigra | reverse complement strand
GTAGAAAGTGATTTTAATCCTAATCTTTGGGCGGCCGATATTGAGCAAGCAATGGATACTGAAGTTGCTTATAAACGCAATAAAATTTTAGAAATTATTAACAAAGAAACAGTTACAACTATTCAAGGTAAAAAAGCAGATGATACAAATTCTTTACAAATTCACGATGAAATTATGGATAAAATATACGAAAACGGCTTTACTCCATCAGAAACGGTTGTTTTAGGTTCGGCTGATTTTATTCGTGGAATTCGTAATAAATTACAGTTACAACTTGGAGCAAACGACCAAATAAATAGTGTAATAACAACAAGTGGAGCAATGAAAACTGTCGAAGGAACAACATACTATATGGTTCCTAAAAAATTACCAATTATTAATAAGGATGGTTCAGAAGGAACAATTAGTTTATTACCAAATGGAGTTAATGCAATTGCCTTTAAATTTAGTAAAAAATATGACCCTCTTATCTTACGCAAAAAAGACCATACTCCATTAAGAATTGGCGCTGCTGCGTTAGGTACTGGAATGGGTAATACTTTAATAATGGAAAGAGTTTTATATTTAGGTGGAGCAGTAGTTGAACCAAAAGGAATTATTAAACATATTGTTTCAAAAATTGATATTAGTAAAATTAATAAATTAGATAAACCAACTATTCATGTTGCAGAACCAACACAAGCAACAGCAGAACAGTTAAAACCACAATTTAAAGATGTTGTTTTAAAAGCGGTAAAAGCCGTAGATAGTTCTTTAACTGAAAGTGATTTTGATTACTTTATTGAAAGTAAAGGTGAAGACTGACCAATTAATATTACAAATGATAAAATTGTTGAAGTTCAAATTCAAGGTAAAAACAATGCTATTGGTCAAACAAATCCGATTGATGTTAAAATTAAAAATTCTTAATAGTACTAAAAAATAGTACTTTTTCGTTTGATAGATATGCCAATTGGAACATCTAAAACAGCCCTTATTTATGCTGTTAAAAAAAATCAAACCAGATTGTCAATCCAACAACAAGAAAAAAGTTTTGGTTTACAATTATTAGAATTTTTGGGAATTCAAGTTTTAGCACTTGGTTTATCAGTTTTAACTGGTGGTATTGCTTCGGCTGTTGGTCTTGGGGCGGGATTATCTAATTTTGCCGCAGCATTTATCTCGTTTGGAGTAGAAACAGCAACCGATTTTGCTGTAAATCAAATATACGATAAATTAACCTCAGAAGTGACAGCAAAAAGCACCGCCTTAAATTTGTTACCAGCAATTGGTGGTATTGGAAAATTAACGCGCGCTGCTCGAACAACTAGAATTTTAAAATTAGCAAAAGAAACTAAATTAATTGAAAAATTAGGTGTAATAACTGCTAATAACTTAGAAGATGTTGTAAGACAAGTTACAGGTAAAAAGATTTTATCTGATAAATTAATATTTGATTTTACAAAGCAGGCTAATAATGAAACTTTATTATATACAATTGGTAAATTAGCACGAAATGATTTTTATAAGGGTTTTAAAGTTTCTAATTTAGAAACAATTAATAATTTATTAAAAATTGAGAAAAATATTCAAAAAATAAGTCCTACATTAGTTCAAAAAATACCACGCGTAAATGAAAAAAATGCTAATAATTGATTGTCTGAATATGGATTAAATATTGATAAAATAAGCAAAATTAATATTAATGAGTGATATAACATTATGACCAATCTTCATAAAAAAGGTGTTGGTAAAAACCTACTATTAAATGCTAATTTAATGCGGGGCAGTAAAATATTTAATAATAAATTATTAAATATTTTGCATCAAACACCAATTAAATTAAATAAAGTTTTAAATCATTTAAACCCAAATTTTTATATTCAAAAAGTAACTAAAAAATTATTAGCCCCAATTGAAAAACAAATAATTACTATTAAACAAAAAGTAA
>NZ_RCOO01000200.1:0-1932 GCF_003987485.1 Spiroplasma endosymbiont of Megaselia nigra | reverse complement strand
CAAAAATTTAATTTTTTCTGAAAAAGTTGTTGCAATTTATTAAAAATATTTTATTATTAACTTAACAAGATATGAATTTGCCGTTTGTATCTACACAACGCCTTAAGATATTTTTACATTAAATTGTAAATGTAATAAATTTCTTAACTAAATAGTAATATATAATATAAAAATAAACATTTTAAAATTAATTTGATTTTGGTAAATATAATTTCAAAAATTCATGTCAGAATTCTCATGCTCTTGTTTTTAATTCATTTGGTATTAAAAATCAATATACAAATCCTTCACCAATAACTTCATATAAATTAGAAAAAGAATATGAACTAAGATGAAATAATTTAAAAATTTTTTCTTTGTCTAAGCTTGGTCAATTATTAAAATTAATAATTTTACTTGTTAAAAAATCTTTTAATTTATTACTTATACTTATATGCATATTATCTTTTAAAAAATGATCTAACATATGTCCTAATTCATGAAAGAAAACTCTAAAAGGATCAAGAACATAAGAATAACCAGTATAAAATGAATGATTTCCCATAGCATTATAATAACATTGTAATGTTCGTGCATGAATTTGAATATGATAGTCAAAATGACCGTATCCATCTGCATCAAGAACTTGAGCAATATCAATTCATTTTAATACATTATGAACATTATTTTTTCCTAAACTACTAGCCATATAATTATAAAATCTTACCATTAATTGTTTTAATTTATTAATATATGTCGGACAATAATTATTAATAAAATTCGTTAAAGATGATTTAGTTTTTGGATTTAAAAAATTTAATAATTCTTCATATGAATTAAATTCTGGTTTTTCATAAAATGGTAAGTTAAAATATTCAGCATGACTTAAAAAGGCATTTGTTAAATTTTTTTCAAGATCTGTTGCTGGGTTCTTACTAATTCATAAGCCATCATAGCCACGTTGTTGCATTCAAGTTTGATTTGGAACATATTGTTGATTTAAATTAATTTGATTTAACACTGATTTATCAAGAAGATAATTAAGGGTAACTGAACCCCGGTAAATCTTAAAATCATTAGAAGTAATTATAGCCGTTGTAGCCGTAATATTATTTTTAATTTGAATTTTATTAATCTTTAATGCTGGGAACTTTTGTTTTAATATAGTTTTAATTTGCTCTTCTGTTGGAAGATGGGAACCATTAGTTTTAATTGCTTGTAAATTTGGGTTACTAATAATTGTATTTAGTAGTATTATTTTTTGGTTTAAATAAGTATTATATAGCAAATATAAAATAATGCTTAATAAAAATCCTACGATAAAAATTAATACTATGTTGGTTGTATAAATTAATTTTTTTTGTTTTTTCATTACTATTACTACTTTTACTATTTAATATTTTTCAAAATTCATTATATAGTTATCATGATTTAAAATAATATAAACAAAAATAAATTTAACATTTATTAAATTATTTTTAATTTATTATTATAATTTTACAAATAATTTGATAAAAATAAAATTTTAGTTTTTAAAATTTAATGCGGACATCAATATATAAAAAATAGCAAACCATTTTCATTTATGCAATGCTACAATCAGGGCAGACTATGAGAAAAGTTTTGTTTGTTTTTGCTTGTATTTTAAATTAACAAATTATTGTTTATTAATAAAGAAAGCGAGGTAAATATTAAATGAAAAAGATATTAGCCTTATTAACTAGTTTATCAGTAAATAATATATTTGTTACTTCTATTGTGAGTTGTACATTTTAGAGTGCACCCCAAAAAGTAAGTATTAGTAAAAAAGGTTTATAAACTTTTATTTATTATATCCTTTTCTTTGCGGCTTGAATATCATTTATTTCATTTTTTAACATCATTAATATATTCGTCATGCGATAAGTAAATATTGTTATGAATTGTTGCTTTTTTTAATAAAGAATGAAAACT
>NZ_RCOO01000199.1:0-1946 GCF_003987485.1 Spiroplasma endosymbiont of Megaselia nigra | reverse complement strand
GGCACAATTTAAAAACGCATTTACTGGTGGTTATAAAAATCAACATAGCAAAGCAAGTGAAAAAATCAATCAGTGATTTACTGATAAATAAATTTAAAAATATAATCTGTAACGCATCGAAAGTTATTTTAATGAATAACATCATATTAACTCAATGCGTTATAAACGATAAGAAAGGATTTTGTATAGTTATGGAATCAAAGCAAAACGAATGAGTAACAGTTAACATTTTGGCCCGCAGAAAACTAAAACGCGAAACCGAGAAAGCCGTTTTATTTTCTATCCCCAAACATAAAGGTTTGTCGGTGTGAATTAGTAAAAAATGTATTCACGCTTTGCGTAATGGAAAATTGTTTGCTGTGGGTATTAAAAAGAATGATGAATATACAATATGAACATATGACCCGAACGGCAAACAACATTTAAAAAGTGAAATTTGACAAGGTCAACACTTAATCAATTTGTATCAAGCGGAATTTAAAAAAATTGTTGCGTGACTTAACAAGCAACAAAAAATATAGGGGGTGAATAATTATGGATGATAATAAAGCACGCATTATTACAAAACGAGCAAGTAAAATTCGTTTTACGATTTCTAATGCTCTTGGTGGTATTGGCAAGGTTGAAATTGCCATTATTGTAATTGATTTTTTAATTACAGCGTTGATATTTTCTTTTTTATTTAAGTATCAAATAATCGCTAGTGTCCTTATAACGATTTTTATGTGATTAACAAGTTTAATTTTAATGTTTCCAACAAAAAACGGGATTAAACTATACAGTCTTATTTGAACAGCATTCAAATATATTTTTGTTAAAAAACAAAATAACGATGTTTTAAAAATTAGTAAAATTAAAAAAATTGAAAATAATGTTATTACTTTTTCAAATAAAGTTGCTGTTGTTTATCGTATTGAAGCGGTTGATATTTCTTTGGCAAATCAACAAGAACGCGATATCCCTATTTATAAATTATCGAGCATTTTCAAAACAATAGATATTGATTTTGAAATTTGTAAAATTCAAATTCCTTATGAATTTAACGAACAAATTAAACATATTGATAATTTAATTGAAAAAGAAAAAACTGAGTTTAAAAAAACTCAGTTAGCTAATTTAAAAAATTGATATTTGAATTTGCAATATGGTAATCAAAAATTAAAAACTGCATACTTTTTAAAGATTACCAGTGATAATGTGGCTTCAATAAATCAAAAATTAAGATATGTTATTAATGAATTTGATAATAACATTAAATTTATTAAAGCAATATTTGAAGAAACAAATTTGTTAGTTCAACGCAATATTATTCCAACGAATAATGTTGGCGATAAACCACATAAAATTAGACAATTTGCTAATTATGTGACAGTTGATAATAAATTTATTTCTTATTTAACTGTATCACAATATCCGTTGTTGGTGCCTGATACTTGGTTGGGCTATCTTGCAAATTTAAGCAATGTCAATGTCAATATTAAAGTTCATCATATTTCAGAACAAGCAGCATTGAAATTGCTTGACCGTGCCGTTAATCGTGCTGAAATTCAAACAACAAACAAAACAAGTGAAGAAATCAAATATCAATCATATTTGGAACATTTTACAGAATTGATGAATATGGTTCAAAATGGGGGCGAAACCTTGAAAATGGTTTCAATTATCTTCACTTGTTTTGCTGATACGAAAAAGGAATTAGATAGTATTAGAACAATGTTGATGAGTGAAATGACAAAAAAAGGTTTTGTCCCTGATGAATTAAAATTTCAGCAGTTAAAAGCATATAATTTTGTTTGAAACAACAATATTAAAAACAGTACTGAATGATGACAAGAAATGCCCGTTATTTCATTAGCAAGTAGTTATCCGTTTGTGGCAACACCTTTAAATGATCCCCATGGGCAACTCTTAGGTACGAATGATATTGATGAACCGATAAGTTTTGA
>NZ_RCOO01000198.1:0-1959 GCF_003987485.1 Spiroplasma endosymbiont of Megaselia nigra | reverse complement strand
AATTCATAACAATATTTACTTATCGCATGACGAATATATTAATGATGTTAAAAAATGAAATAAATGATATTCAAGCCGCAAAGAAAAGGATATAATAAATAAAATTTTATAAACCTTTTTACTAATACTTACTTTTTGGGGTGCACTCTAGTTTTCTAACTTTATTAGATTTCACGCAAAGAGAAATCTATTATTTATTAGATTTAGCAAGACAATTGAAAGAAGCAAAATATGCTGGAACTGAGCAAAAACCATTAGCTGGAAAATCTGTTGCTTTATTATTTGCAAAAGATTCAACACGAACAAGATGTGCTTTTTAAGTCGGAGCATTTGATTTAGGAATGCACCCTGTTTATTTAGGACCAAGTGGTAGCCAAATGGGAAAAAAAGAATCAATTGAAGATACTGCAAAAGTATTAGGAAGAATGTTTGATGGAATTCAATTTCGTGGGTTTAAACAAACTGATGTTGAAGCATTAGCAAAATATTCAGGTGTTCCAGTATGAAGTGGATTAACTGATGAATTTCACCCAACGCAAATGTTAGCTGATATTTTAACATTGCAAGAAGAAAAAGGACAACGCAATATGAAAGGTCTAAAATTTGTTTATTTTGGTGATTCTCGTTTTAATATGGCAAATAGTTATATGGTTGTTAGTGCTAAATTAGGAATGCATTTTGTTGCTTGTGCGCCAAAGGATTTATGACCAAATGCAGAATTATTGAAAAAAGTACAAGCAATTGCAAAAGAACATGGTGGGTCAATTACGTTAACTTAAGACCATAAAACAGCGGCAAAAGATGCTGATGCAATTGCCACTGATGTTTGAGTATCAATGGGAGAAGATCCTGCTGTTTGAGGAAAAAGAATTAAAGATTTAACACCATATCAAGTAACAATGGAAAAAATGAAACAAGCAAAAGAAGATGCTATCTTTTTACATTGTTTACCAAGTTTCCATGATGGAAATACGGATACTGCGCAACAAGTGATTAAACAATTTGGTGGAACTGGCGAATTAGAAGTTACTGATGAAGTTTTCCAATCAAAATATTCACGTGTTTTTTAAGAAGCAGAAAATCGTTTACATACTATTAAAGCAGTAATGCTAGCAACAATTCGTGGCTAGGTTATTAATTATGAAAGGTTAAGGGGAGTGCAAAAATGGATGTAAAAAAAAAAAAAAAAAAGTTTAAATTTAAATTGCCGACAGCATTTACAATTTTATTAGGAATTACGCTCTTAATTATTATTGTCTCTTGAATTCCAGGAACAACTGGTTCATGAAAAGATGCTGATGGTGAACTTCACAATGGTGGACCTGCGGGAATTTTTGACTTATTTTTAGTTCCGATGCAAGGATTTAAAAGTAAAGTTGATGTTATTGTCTTTATTTTAGTTTTAGGAGGTTTCTTAGGCATCGTTATTGAATCAAAAGCATTAGATGCTGGGATTGGGCGTTTAGTAGCAAAAATGAAAGGCCGTGAAATTTGAATTATTCTAATTGTAATGTTTTTATTTTCAGTTGGTGGTACAACTTATGGAATGAGGGAAGAAACAATCGCCTTATACCCAGTTATTATTCCTGTTTTATTAGCTGCTGGTTTTGATGTGCTAACAGCGGTAATGGCAATTTTATTTGGTGCTGGAATTGGTTGTATTGGTTCAACATTAAATCCATTTGTTATCCAAGTTGCTGTTGCTGCTGCTGGTGTGCCTGATTTAACATCAACAACAGGAATTATTTGAAGAGCCGTGTCATGATTATTATTAACAGCAGGTGGAATTTAATTTGTTGTTTGATATGCGTTACGTGTTCGTCGTACACCAGGGAAATCACCATTATTTGATAAAAAAGATTTTGGTCGTATAAATAATTATAGGGTAACTTATATAATTTAAGAAATTAGAACACTTTAAGCATTCCACTTACACTATTATTTTAAACCAAACTATTT
>NZ_RCOO01000197.1:0-1963 GCF_003987485.1 Spiroplasma endosymbiont of Megaselia nigra | reverse complement strand
GTTGATATTATTAAATCTACTCATTTAGTTAAAATAACTGACTTTAAATGAAAAAATCAAAATAGTATTCATTTAGTATTACAAAAATCATTGCCTGAAGATACAGTATTTACTGGAATTGAAATTAAATACCCTAAATCAATGTTATTTGGAAATATTAAGTGTTGAGGCAATGTTAATGGTGTTTATTCTTATCCATCATCAAATATTGAAAATGCTAGTTTAGTACCTTTGTTATCAATGCCCATTGAAACAAACCCTAGTGTGCGAATATTTCAGTATTGATTTACAGAAAGTTTTTTACCATGAAGTATTGCTAAAAACTATATTCAAGGTAAAGATATATTAGGTTTATTAGATGTTAAAGAATTAAATATTGTTTTATTAAATTATTTAACTTATCGTTATAACTATGATCGTAAATTTCAAGGTTCAAAATATGATGAAAAAGGCAATCTCACTAATAAAGCAGCAGAATTACGTCAAAAATTCGAAGGACAAAAACCCGAAGATGTTATTGACGGTTTATTTGAAAACTGAAAATTAGATAATTATAAATCTTTAAATGATAATGCTGTCAAAAGATTTAAACAAATTATCTATATGTTATCAAATTATACATATAGTAAATACGCCATTAATAAAGGTTATAATGATGATATTAAATTATTTTCCCCTTATTATTTTGAATTAATTTCAACTCCCAATAAAATAAATGATGGATATTGAGAATTTAAAGATTGTCAAGTACTATTAAATTCATCATATTTTAATTTTTCTGGTGGGCCCACCCCTCCTATAAATTATTGAAAAGAAGTTTATGCAAGTGAAAAACCCTTTAATCAAGTTGATAATAAATATTATTTTGTTGTATGGCGTGGTGAAAAAAATGATGATTGAAAAATTATTAAATTTAACAATAATGAAAAAATTAAAAGATGACATCCAAAAACTTTGGATGTACAAAATAATATTAAACTTTACTTAACTAACTATGCAGAAATTCCAATTGATATTGATTTATCGATTGATGCAAGCACAATTAATCGTTGAAAAAATGATACAAATAATCATTTTAAATCAGTTTATCGTTGAATTAACGATAGTAAACCAAATATACCAGTTATTGATTCAAAAACAGGGCAAATTACAGATTGAAATTTAAAAAATCAAAATAATATCAACAATAATAATGAAATTAAAGTAATTGTTAAAAACAAAGATATATCAGAAAACTCAATTTATCAACTAGAAACAAATTTTTTTAATTGATTATCAATTACAAATGAATTAGAAACAAATAACATCCCTTCTCTTATTCCTGCTGAAATTAAATTATCTGATGGAGAATATGGCAAATATTTAACAAATTTAATTATTTCTAATGACAAAATAGAAGACTATTTAAACCATTTTTCTCAATGATATAGGTTACTTTATTCAAAAGCAGTTTGAATAAGTATGACTAAAAATTTAGTTGAAGATAGTATTAAAATAACTTTTTATAAACACGAAAAACTATTTATTTTAAATCAAATTGAATTATCTGCTATATGGGGTTATGGGAATTATGATATTACAATTTTTACTGAAAAAGAACAAATTAATATTAATAATTTACAATTATTTAATAAAAATAATGAAAAAATATCATTAATTACATTAGAAATATAAAAAGTTATTTAGATTTACAAATTAGACTGCACCCATTTTAGTAAGTACTAATAAAAAGTATTTACTATTTTTTTTATTATATCTTTTTCTTTACGATTTGAATATCATGTATTTCATTTTATAACATCTTGTATATATTCTTCATGTGAATTATATATTTTATTATGGATTGTAGCTTTCTTAAGTAATGAATGAAAACTTTCTATAACAATATTATCTGCACAGTGGTATTTTTTACCCATTGAAATTATAATACCGTTAGAGACACATTTATAGTGATAAATAGCGG
>NZ_RCOO01000196.1:0-1981 GCF_003987485.1 Spiroplasma endosymbiont of Megaselia nigra | reverse complement strand
ATTACTAACAGCAGTGCAAAAATCACTTCTGCTGATGAAACTGTTTATACCGAAAATGTAAAAGTTAATTATAGTGTTTCAATAGATTCACTTAATTGACAGTAATAAAAATGAAAGGATAAATATGAAAAAAAAATTAAGTATTTTAGGAACAAGCACTTTAATAGGAACAAGTACAACCAGTTTAGTTGCTTGTAATACACCACAAGAATATACAAAAGAAAAATTAGAACATTTAAAAAAAGAAAACCAAATAAATACTGATAACCAAGAAATCAAAGATAATTTAGAATGAATAGCACCACAAGAAAAACCATTTAATACGGTTGATAACAAGTGATATTATGTTGTATGAAAAAAAGATAAATGAGAAATAAGTAAGATTTTAAGAAATTATCCTATTGAGGTAGGAAAAGAATATAATATATATAAAGATAATAATTATGAATTAAAGTTTTTTAGGTCTATTAACAACACAAATAAGATAAGAGATGCATCTTTATTTTATACTAGTGAAAAGCCTTTTGCTTTTAGGAAATGAGGAGAAAATAATTCTGATTATATAAATTATATTAAAGCAGTTTATCGTTGAAATTTAGATACTAATATTAATATATCTGATTTATTAGATATTGATGAAAATGGTAATATAAAAGTTAAGTAAAAATAGAAAAAGAGATTTACATCTCTTTTTTGTTTTTTATCTTGGTTTAAATGTAATTTTAACTTGGTTATCACTTTTATTTCTAATTCCCACTACATTTGGGTTATTAATATCTATCGTTATATTTTTATCATTACCTGAATAAATTCAACCAAATCCTGTTAATAATTGAGGAAATATTACTTTTGAAAATATAATTTTCAATTTTACATCATTAGTATAATATGCTTGTAAATATATTTCTTTAATTTTATCATCAACTTTATTAGACAATGATGTTATTTGAACTAAAAAATTAATATCTCAATGATTTTTTTCTGATAAATAATTATTTTCATAATCATTATGACTTGGTAAACCATTAGTGTGTGCAATAACAAATGTTTGAATATCATTATTTATATTATCACTATATAAAGTTATTTTATTATCAAAGTTAACTTTATCAACTTGTGAACGACCACTTTTTTGTAAAGTAATATTTTCTAATGATCCACCGCTAACATCACAACTATCAGCACCTCCTAAAATATCAACATTTCTATTAGGGATAAAATTTTCTATATCAGGTGGTCCACATTCAACTTGTATATTATTAAGACTGCTTATTTCAATAGTTTTATAAGAACTAATAAATTTATCAATACTTTGAATAGTTGGGTCAATTTGTTTTAAGTTAATTTCTATCTCATAATACGCATCCTTAAATTCATCATTAAATAAATTTATATAACTTTTAGGATTATTTTTTTGTTTACATTGTGCTGGTGCGGTAATTTTAGTTTTTAATGGTAGTACTACATCAGAAGGCATAATATCTTTTGTATATTCTGAATAATTATATGGAACTGGTGGTAATACATACTGTGGGTAATTAAATGTTGGTATTTCATAATCATGCGGGAGTAAGAAACTAGTTTTATAATTAGTTGTCATATCACGTAAATAATTATTTAATGTGCTTTTTGTTTTACCACGAAAACTCCATACTGATAATCTTAAATAATCTTCTTCATTATTTGTATATGGGTTATCAGCATAAAAGATAATTTCAAAATTACCTTTATATAATGCTTGTATTGAAAACATATCAATTATATAACTACAATTTGTACCATCTGGTGTTTGTAAAAACTCTAAATCATTATCTTTTTCACTATCACTAGCTGGTGTTTGTGCATCTACAGCTTTGGTTTGTTCATTAATTAAATAAACTCGATTAGTTTTAGGATTTAATTGTTTTAAATTATAAGTTGAATAAACTAATTCTTCTGTTGGTTTACCATCTTTATTTAAAACAGTACCCTTACATTTATC
>NZ_RCOO01000195.1:0-1988 GCF_003987485.1 Spiroplasma endosymbiont of Megaselia nigra | reverse complement strand
TTTTGGACCTTTTGGTGTATTTAAAATTCCTTTTTTAAAATTTCTTTGTCATGAATCAAGTGTTTTTATATTTACTTTATATTTTTGTGCAATATAAGTAAGTGATGTTTGTTCAATTTCTTTTACTGTATTTTTTCGAAATTCTGCAGTATATGTTTTAAATTTTTGTTCTTTTCCTGCCATTAAAAAATGCACCTCCTCTAAAAGTTTAGTAAAGTTCTTTTTTAATTTTACTTACTTTTTGGGGTGCAGTCTTTATTACCTTGAATTTGAAAGAAAACGCTTAACAGATGAAGAATTAGAAAACTTAAAACAAGTTTATTTTAGTAAATCAAAAAATAATTTTATTGAAATGGAGGATAAATAATATGTTAGAAGAAATTAAAAGAGAAATAAAAAGTATTATTGATGATATTGATAATTTAAAAAATGATATTGATTATTACGAAGATGCAGAAACAACAGAAGATTTAGATTTTAAAGGTTGATATCGTAGTTTTATGAAAATCATTTCCCAATTAGAAAAAATTATTGAGGAGGATTAAAAAATGAGTGATATTGTAAAAAATACAGTAAATAGTATTACATTTCAATTTCCTTTAAAAGGAGATGATTTTAAAGAATTAAGTTTAAAAGCATTAACAATTAAAAAATGAATTGATGAAAATGGACAAGAATTAGCAGAATTTATATATCGTCATCATAATCATTATGCATTAAATGGTTATCAAGATATTCATTTAAAAGATATTCCTAGTCTTATAAGCAAAGTTGATATTGTTTTTAAAGAACCATCAGAAATAATTAAACCATTTAAAGATAATTTAAATCTTATTCGTACTTATATTATTAATTTAGAAAAATTAATTGAAAATCATAAAATTGGTATAAAAAATAATATTAATCAAGTACGAATTCAAAAACAAAATGAATTTTTTAAAGAACAAGAATTAAAAAAACAGGAATTAATTGAAAAAGCAAATAATTTAACTGTTGATATGGGGTTAGATATAGAGCAAATTCAAGATGAACAAGTTAGAGTTATGGAAGAAGCTGAAAAAATTGATAAATCGTTAGAACCAAAAGAACTTAAAAAAGTTGGTATTAATTTAATTAAAGAAAAATTATTAGTTAAAGATATTGAAATTGTTGGTATTAATGATGATGCTATTCAAAAAGCAGATAGATTAGAACTTATTTCTTTAATTAAAGGTTATCTTTTAGTAGATGAAAAATTAGTTAAAAATGAAATTAAAGAACAATGAGATAGTAATAAAGATATTAATACTATCGGAGTTAAATTTATTGATTTTAAAATAAATAAAGGGGTGAAATAAAATGGCAAATGAATTACAACAATATATTAAAGGTGCAATTGTTAAATATGAATTAAAAGTTAATGAAAAATACTTAAAAGAAAATATTTTAGCATTAGAATAATTGAAAATGAAAAATGGACAAAGTTATATGTCATTAGTTTCTAATGCTGATAATGCTAAAATCACAGCATTAGGAATTATTAAATTAAGTAATAAAGGTTTAATATTTGGAAAAGATTTTAATATTATTCCATTTAAAAATAAATTAACAACTATTATTTATAGTAAAGTTTATTGTAAAAGAATTGAAGAAGCAGGATATAGTCCACGAAAATCAATTATATTTAAAAGTGAAAAATTTGAATGGCATGCTATAAATTCTTGTCCTAAAATACATGAAATTAATTTTAATGCAAATACTAGTGATTATAATGAAATTATTGGTGCTTATGCATTTGCAAAAGATAAAAATGGAAATTACCAAGGTATTTTATTAAGAAAAGCAGATATTGATCGTTTAAAAAATATTAGTCCGTCAGGTAATGGACAATATAGCCCATGAGTAAATTAACCAAAAGAAATGGTTGAAGCAAAATTATATCGTAAATTAGCATTAGAAATGGGAATTGATATTTCTGATATTGATTTAGATGAAAAAGAAATTAAAGA
>NZ_RCOO01000194.1:0-2016 GCF_003987485.1 Spiroplasma endosymbiont of Megaselia nigra | reverse complement strand
TTAAAAAGTTATTTAGGTTTAGACTGCACCCATTTTAGTAAGTACTAATAAAAAGTATTTACTATTTTTTTTATTATATCTTTTTCTTTACGATTTGAACTACATTTGCATTTACAATTTACAAATTAAAATATGAATTAAAAAAGAAATTTTAACATCAGTTCGTACCAGAAACTATAATTATAATATTTAAGTTTTAATTTTTTTAAGTTATAATTAGAAAGTATAAAATTAGATATAACGAAGGGATTTTAAATAATGAAAAAACTAATGATTTTATTAGGAATGACTTTTTTTTCAACGACAGGATATAGTCCAATTATCGGTTGTAAAAAGCCGCTTAAACTTGATGATACTGAAAATGGTATTGGAAAAGATATGGAAATTTTAAATAAAATTTCACAATGTGCTATCAACAATTTTTCAGTTTATTCACAAAATAAAAATACAATTAATAGTACTGAATATCAAAATAAATTTGATAAACTGTATACAATGGTTGACAAGAAAACTGAAAGTAGAAAATTAGACCAAATTGATAAAGATGCGATAGATGCTTTAGCAACATTAAAAAATGGCTTTCTTGATGTGTTTAATAATATTAATAATGAAATTTATAATGACTATTCAAATTATTATCCTGATAGTAAACCAATTAATTTATTAAATGATAGTTTAAGTTATGAATTAAATTTTATTGATATGGTTCAATTGCAAGCAATTTTAGATCGACCAGGATTAGAAACAGTAAAAGCAGTTAGACTAGATTTCCATTTTCAATTTGAAGCTAATTTTAAACTTTTAACAACAACTTCAGATTATGTAATCCAATATTTTATTACTGATAATCCAGAAGAAATGAAAGTTGTTTTAAATGGGATGGTTCAAAAAATTTCAAGAGTAATTGTTAATTTTTTCAATCAAGAAGGAATTTTTCAAATTGATAAAACACCTGAATTTGCTACAATTTATCAAAATTTTGATGTAAACTATACAGCTGGTTTTGCTAATTTAGATAATATTATTTTAGAAAAGTTACAAAGTAAAATTAAAAGTGATAGCGAATTGCAAAAGTTTGTAAAGAATATTAAATATAATTCTTCAATAACTTTATTAAGTTTACTAACAAGTGCAATTAATAATAATACTAATGGTGTTAATGTTGTTCGAGAAAATACAGCTTCATATGTTTGAACCGGAAAAGGATATCAGCCTAATAAAATTACTCCAGAAAATTTTGTTAAGTTTTATCGTTCATTAGTTAATGTTTTTAATACTGGAGGTCAGAACTTATGATTAGCTGATTTTAATGTGAATTTAGCAAAAATTCAAGTGGCAGGGTTTCCATTATCTGGAGCAGTAATGAATAATGGTCAAGCATTAAAAGTTCAAGTTGAAATTACAGAGGAAGGTTTAACAAATAAATTAATGGAATATGGACGGTTAGTAGTTGCTTTTTATAATCATTTTAAATTAGAATCAAATGAGCATTCAGGAGTATTCCACCTTAGCAAAGAAGCTTTTACTAAAATTTTAAATTTAAAAACCCGAAAATACAAAGATGTTTTAAAAATATTAATTAATGATTTTAAAGAAGCAAATCAAGCAAAAAATTTACCAGGAATTGATATTTTTACAACTGGTAATTGGGAAAAACGTGTTCACGAAGTGAGTTTAAATGAAACTAAAGATACTTTTTCACTTCGTCGGCGAGCAGTTTGAAACTTTGATTTAATATTTGGAAAAAATAATGTTGTTTATTATACTGGATGAACATCAACATTATTTAACTTAGAATTTACTAAAAAATAAGTTTAATTTAAAAAAGCAAGGTTTTAGAGTGCACCCCAAAAAGTAAGTATTAGTAAAAAAGGTTTATAAACTTTTATTTATTATATCCTTTTCTTCGCGGCTTGAATATCATTTATTTCATTTTTTAACATCATTAATATATTCGTCATGCGATAAGTAAATATTGTTATGAATTGTTGCTTTTTTTAATAAAGAATGAAAACT
>NZ_RCOO01000020.1:0-11796 GCF_003987485.1 Spiroplasma endosymbiont of Megaselia nigra | reverse complement strand
TATAACAAAATACAAAAATTTTAATGAGCTAAAAAATATGATAGATAATTATATTGTTGAGTATAATAATTATAGAAGGGTTTTAAAATTAAAAATGCCTCCAATTCAATTTGAATTAAAAAGCATTTTAAATTAAAAAAATAATTCTCAGTTATTTGAAACTGTGCAATTTTGCTTATAAATACTTTTTTTATTTTAAGATTAACATTTGTTGAATTTCTGCCAAATCACGTAGTTTTTCTTTATCAACGTTAATCTTAAAGTTATATCCTTCATCTTTTTGATATTTTGGAATAATATGAAGATGATAATGAAAAACCTTTTGAAAAGCTTCACTTTTTTCATTGCTAACATAATTAATTCCAACAGGTTTTAATGTTTGATAAATTTTCTGGGCAATTATTTTTCCAATTTTAGCAACTTCTGTTAAGTACTCATCATCAGTAACACTATAATATTCAAAGTGCTTTTTTGGAATAACTAAGGTATGACCATCACTATTGGGGAATGAATCTAAAAAAGCATAAACTAAGTTATTTTCATAAATTTTTTTACTTGGTATTTTTTGGGCAATAATTTCACAAAAAATACAATTGTTTTCATTCATATTAATTTCAACTCCCCATGTAATTAATTATATCAAATAACTACTATCGTTGATTAATTAAGTTATTTTTAATATAAAAAAAGAAGATTTTTTTAATCTTCTTTAATAATATATGATCCGATTGCATCATACAAAGTTTGTGAATAAACATTTTCTGGATTATTGGCAAAGGCTAAGGAATATAATCTTGTTTTTGCTGCTGTTTGTAAATTTTGTTGTTGTGCAAAAGTATATTCAATTCATTTTAGGATTTGACCTTTAATATTTTTTGTAATGTCAACTGGTGTTCCATCTTCATTATAAAGAGCTTCACCATTTTCATTGTATGTTTCTAAATAACCTTTTTCATTATATAATCATGATAATGAACGCTTAATACCACCTTGTTGTGCTAATCAAGCTTGATCTAAATCAGTTGGTGTTCCTCCCGACCCGTATCAAGTTAATAATAATTCTTTATTGTTTTTATTATCATTTTTATAATTAATATTCATATTTTTCATTAAATCAACAGCATAAATTGGTAATACTAAGACAACTGACCCGTATCTTTTATTTGTATCTAAGAATTGGTAACTTGAAGGGTCTGTTCCCTCACCTGATTTTATAATACCTGGTGTTTCTGTGTCAATAATTTTTTGTTTATATGCATCAGCATTGTTTAAAGTTGTAAAAATATCATTTGGGTTTTTATTTTTATCAATTCCAACAAATCCCTTAAAACCACTAATCCCAAAAATTGGATCAATTCCATCTTTAATCATATTATTAAAGATTTTACTTTGGTTTTTCTCATTAAACATGTTTTTAAGTTTTTTTATTAAAATATCCTGATTATTAGTTAAATCAGAATTTAATTGTTCAACATTTGCTAATGGTCCTTTATCTGTATCTTTATTATTAAATAATTTGTCTAATTCTTCTTTATCTAGTTTTAATTCTCACACCATTTTAACATATGATTTTCATCGTGCTCCACTAATGGTATCTCATGATTGAATAGCATTAAATAATGCACTATTTCGATTTAGATAAATTGAACTATTATCTCCGCTACCATAGCGCTTAATCTCGTTTTGGTGTAAGTATGTTGCAGTAATAATTTTATCAATAACTGCTGGTACTTCAACATGTGTATAATAATCTTTAAACCGAACTTTTAATGCAACTTTTTTTTCATTTTCTGACATTGCATTAAAGTCAGTATAATTAGCTCCAGCACTTTTACTTTTAATTTCGAAATTAGCTTCTACTTGCTCTTTTCTTGATTTCATATAATTTGGTTTATCTGTTCTTTTTCAGAAATATGATTGAGTACCGCCAACATATCAACCTTCTGATTGATAATCAGGTGCATATCCTTGTCCTGCAATTGTTGTTTCTAAAGGTGTTGAATTAGAAATTCCAGTAAAGTATTTTGTACTTAAATTATCAAGTGCAACTTGCTCAACAAAGTTAATAAATTGTTTTATTAATAATGAATCAGGTTGGTTAACATCAATTGTTACTCCGGTATAACGTGCTCTTGTTGCTTCTTCTGAAGCATAGAAAAATTTTGAAATATTAGTATCTAATAATCTTACAGCCATTTCTTTTAGGGCTGCTTTAGTGAAAATGTCATTAAATGAATATTTGACAACATTTGATTCATTTTCTGAATTAATTTGTGCAATAATTCAACGTTTAACTTCATCAGCAATTGCGGGGTCGGTAAATCTTTCAAAATCTTTTTTTGCACATGCATAAAGACTTGTGCCAGTAGAAGAAAGAATAGACATTGCTCCTAAAATACTTAGTAGTTTTTTCATTATCGTCTACCTCCTATTTTATAAAAATATTTTATTGGATCTGTTATTACAGGAGTGAATTGATACACTCATAATGGAGTTTCTGCAAAAACAGTTGATTTTGTGTAATTTAAATCAATTTCTTCATGTCATACTTTTGCGTTACTAATTTTTTCAACAATAGTTTTTGGATCAATCTTAGCAGCGGGTCCTCCCATTTTATATCCTTCAATTGTTTTATTTTTTGCTTCAAAACTACTGTATAAACGTTGAACAGCACCTCCTGATAAATTAGTTGACACTGCATTAATAATTGAAATAAATCAATCATGATTTGTCTCATGTTTTTCTGAATCTTTAAAAGTAAGAAAGTTTTTCAATCATTCTTGAGGACCAGCACCATTTGTTAAGATTTTATTATTAAAATTATTGAAAAAGTCATAAATTCAAAATCATCATGTTTTATCATCAGTTGAACCAGAACCAGAACTTAATGTAGCATATTTTTTAACTTCATTTAAAACATTAAATTTTAGTTTACTGTTATTATTGCTATTTACTAAACTACGATTTACTAAATATCATAAGTATTGAGCATTACTAAATTGTGTATTCATCTTTTGTTTTGCTTTGTCAACTGTCATGATTTTTGATTTATCTGTTAATGAACTATAAAAATTACTTGAATAATTTAAACTTTTAAATTGTCAATTGCTATCATAAGCGTCGTATGATGTTGGGTCAGCATTCTTTAGATATTCGTGGCCATCAATATGAACTAAGTTTAAACCATTTGTATCAAAGAAACTAATAACAATATCATTAGTATTACTAATTTTTCAGGCAGCACTAATTGGATCGGTTGGATTTCTACGATTAATTTTACTTACCGCACCATTTATATCAACAGGTGTAGTTTCATCAGGTGTAGTTTCATCAGGTGCATTAATGCTATTATATACACTTGATTTTAAAATATTTGATTTAACAGCATCAGCTTGTGTACTTAAAGTTAATAAATCTGATGATGGAGTAACTGTACCTTCACTGTTAGTAGTAAAGTCTTCTCAACTTTTAGCTGAGGATAAAGTTCCTAAATCTTTATTAATTTGTGTTTTTGTTGTTTCATCAAAACTATCTGCTGTAAAACCAGTATCAGTTGGTGTTGCTCCGGATTTAAAAGCATATGTTATTTTTGAAATTGCTAAAGGTTTTTCATTTTGGAATCATTTTTCAATTATATATTTTTGAAATAATGATAGTTGCCCAACATCATATGTTTCACTTAATTCAGGAGTACCAACTGATGTTTTAGATGAATTTTTAAAAATAGGTGTTGCAACTGGTGGATGCTTACTCATATATTCCGTAATTTTATAATTAAAAGTTCCTAAATCTGTTGCAATTGTATTAATACGAGTATTAATTTCAGCGATTGTTAAGTTTGATAGATTATCAATAAATTTTTTTTCATCTTCATTTCAACTAAAAGCTAATGCCAATTGAGTACGTAAATTTTGATTGTCAGTATTTCAATCGTCTGCTTTATTTCCGTTTTTAAGGAAACTAGCAAAATCCCTTAAAATTATAACTGCGCTTTCAGTGTTATTTTGTCTGTATACACGCATATTGTTATTTAATAAAACATTAGTTAACATTTGTGTTGCACTAATTCCGCCATCAGCACCAGTTGTCATAATGGCAGCTTTATAATTTTGTTCTTCAATTTCATATTTTTTGTTGCCACTAGCACCGCTGATATCTTTATAGTTTGAATCTAAAAAATCATGATATTTTTTTTCTCAATTTTTTTTCTCACTGTCTTTAAAACTTTGTTTCTTTCTCTCAACAGTATTATTTGTATTTGTGATTAGTAATTGTCATTGTGTTTTTAAAATGTCTTTTAAATTTTTATAATCAGCAATATCACCGATTGTAGTTTCTTTTGATACAAAAAATTTATCAGGGTTCGCTAAAATCGCAACGCTTAAAATTTGCATTAATTTAACTGACATTTTGATTCTTGTTGCGCCATCTCATTGGGTTGGATCATTTGTTCATTTTCCATTTCCGGCATCTACAAATGGATTTTCTAAGACATTTCAAATATCAGGAGAAGTGATTTTTTTACCACCAAAAATTCCTGGAATTCATGCCCAAATGCTATCACCATTTTCATTTTTATGTTGATTATTTTTTTCTTTAGTACTACAAGCCGCCGTTCCAAATGCGGTTGCGCCCACTAATATCATACTGCTTAGTGATGATAAAAGTTTTTTCATTTTAGTTCATCCTTCCTCTTGACTTTTTATTTTTGTACTTTTTGATAAAAAATACTAACTATATTTTATTAAAAAAATATAATAAAGTCTACTTTTATTGTACAATAAAAGTAGACTTTATTAATTAAAAAATAAAGATAATTTCACTTCGGGACTAATATAATACATATTTTCAAAGGAGGGGCTAAAGTGAAAAAAATTGAAATCAAAGATTTATTTGTTTCTGCTGATAATGATATTATTTTAAATGGTTTAAATTTAACTGTTAATGTTAATGAAATTCATGCTTTAATGGGGCCTAATGGAAATGGAAAATCAACTTTACTATCAACAATTATGGGGCATCCTAGTTATACTGTTGAAAGTGGGGATATTTTAATTGATGGGGAAAGTATTTTAAACAAAACGGTTGATGAACGAAGTAAAATGGGAATATTTTTTGCAATGCAATCACCAGTTGAAATTTCTGGAGTTTTAAATTTAGATTTTTTAAAAGCAATTATTAATACTCATCGTTATTCACCAATTAAATTACCAGAATTATACCAAGATATTAACCGTAATATTAAAAAATTAAAAATTGATGATAGTATGATTCGTCGTTATTTAAATACTGGTTTTTCAGGGGGAGAAAAGAAAAAAAATGAGATTTTACAGTTAAATTTATTAAGCCCATCTTTAGCTTTAATTGATGAAATTGATTCAGGTTTAGATGTTGATGCTTTAAATGTTGTTAGTACTGAGTTAAATAAAATGCGAAATAAGCATTTTGCTGCAATTATTGTGTCCCATTATGATCGCTTTTTTAATTTAGTGCAACCAACACATGCTCATGTTATTGTTACGGGTAAAATTGTTAAAAGTGGAGATTATAATTTAGTTAAAAAAATTAACGAAGAGGGATACGAATGATTATTACAAGAATTAGATTTAACAGTAGAAAATAAACAAAGGGGTGTTAAACCTTTAGCGGGAATTGGGTGTGCTGCTCAAAAAGGTAAGTAAAAATGCAAGTTTTAATGAATGAACAAAAACTTATTGGTGACAATTTTACTATTGATGCAACAACACCCAAATTAACATTTACGAATAATAAAGCTGGTGAAGTTATTAATATTAATTTTGCTACTAATCTTGTTAATGAAACTTTTTTGTTTTTTTTAAATTTAACTTCAGAAGTAACAATTAACTACAATATTCCTGCTAATAGTCAAATTAATATTATTAATATTTACAAAAATCGTGAATGTGAACAAATAGCTAATCTTTTTTATAACTTATTAGAAAAAGCACAAGTTAATATTTATCACTTAAATATTGTTAATAGTAGTATTACTGAGAACATTACCTTCAATTTGCGGGGTAAACGTAGTGCTATTAAATATTATTTGGCAAGTCTGTCAACACATGAATATCATAAAAATGCGATTATTTATGCTCATCATTTAGCCCCAGCAACCGAAAGTGAAATTAAAACTTACTCAATTGCAAAAGATAATTCATTACAAACTGTTAAATGTACTAGTCATATTGAAAAAACAATGGGTAAATCAGAAGCTCATCAAGAATTACGATTACTAGTTTTTGATAAAACTTCAAAAGCAATTTCTGATCCGATTTTGTTAATTGATGAAAATGATATTAAAGCAAGTCATGCTAATGCGGTTGGGATGCTAGACCCAAAGCAAATCTTTTATTTACAAACAAGAGGTTTGACAATAACGCAGGCTCGAAAATTAATTTGTATGGGTTATTTAAAAAATGTGATTGATGCAATTGAGGATGAGGAATTACAAAAAAATATTATTGATGAAATTGATACAGAAATTGGAGAATAATGATGATTGATTATAGAGAAATTAAAAAACAATTTCCTTTTTTTAAAAATAATTCTGAGCAAATTTATCTTGATAGTGCTGCTACTAGCTTAAAACCACAAGTTGTTATTGATGCTATTAATGATTATTATACAAATTATGGAACTAATCCGCATAATACTGATAGTGATTTAGGATATAAAACAAATGTTAAATATGAACTTGTTCGTCAGAAACTTCAGCATTTTATTAATGCTAAAAAGGTTTCAGAAGTTATTTTTGTCCCTGGAGCAACTTATGGATTAAACCAAATTGCATATGGTTTAAGTTCAAAGATTACAGCGGGTGATGAGATTCTAATTACAAAACAAGAACATGGTGCAAATATTTTACCGTGATATCGGATGGCACAAGAAAAAAAAGCAGTTGTTAAGTTTTTACCAGAAATAAATTTTCAAATTGATTTAAAACAATTAGCAACAGTTATTACTGCTAAAACAAAGATTGTTTCTTTTGCTAATGTGCCAAATATTTTAGGATATGAAAATGATCCAACATCAATTGTTACAATGATTAAAAAAATTAATCCGGAAATAATTGTTGTGATTGATTGTGCACAGGGTGTTATTCATATGCCAACTGATGTTCAAAAGTGAAATGCTGATTTTATTACTTTTTCAGCCCATAAAATTTTTGGTCCAACTGGAATTGGGATTTTATGAGGAAAAGAAGAATTATTGCTACAATTACAGCCGTTAATTGTTGGCGGTGGTATGAATACTCGAATTGATAATAATGGTTTATATTATAGTTTAAAAAAATTACCAGACCGGTTAGAAGCGGGTTCAGCTAATATTGCTGATATTTTTGGTTTTGGAGCAGCAATTGATTTTGTTAATAGCCTTACTTTAACAGAAATTATTAAATATAATCATCAGTTAAAACAATATGCAATTCAACAGTTTAATAAAAAATTAAAAGATAAAGCAATAATTTATAATCCTGATAGCAAGGGACCAACATTAGTTTTTAATATTAAAAATGTTTTTTGTCAGGATGTTACAATGCATTTAGGAAGCCGCAATAAGATTACTGTTCGGAGTGGTGATCATTGTGCGCGGTTAATTGGTACTGTTATTCCAGAGAAAAATACAATTAGAGCTAGTTTTTCAATTTATAATAGTTATGAAGATATTGATTTGTTAGTATCGGCACTTGCAAATGAGAAAGATTTTTTAGGAAGGTTGGTTTAAATGGAATTTAATAAAAATGACCCAATGTTTTTACGACAAATTATTATGGACCATTATTCAGAACCACAATACAAAGGTTTAACAAAGAAACCAACAGTTTATTCAATTCATCAAGCTTCTGAATCATGTATTGATGATATTTATTTAGAATTAATGATTGAAGGGAATAAAATTATAAGTGCTCGGTTTGACGGTGTTGGTTGTGCAATTTCAAAAGCATCAAGTGACATTATGGCGCAAGAACTAGAAGGAAAAACAATGAAGGATAGTTTAGCAATTATTGAAAATTATTTAGCAATGGTTTTTGACAAACAATATGATGAAAACAAGTTAAACGATTTAATTGCTTTTATTAATATTGCAAAACAACCTAATCGAATTAAATGTGCGACAATTGGTGTTACTGGTTTTCAAACATTATTATTAGATTTATTAAAAACAGATAATGATTAATGCCAAAGGAGGTCTTATTAATGCCAAAATTAAAGCAAGAAAAAGAAATTAAAGAAATTTCTAGTTATAAATATGGTTTTAATGATGGAGATATTTCTTACTATAATACTGGGAAAGGTCTTAATGAAACAATTATTAATGAAATTTCAGATCATAAAAATGAACCAGATTGAATGCGAGAATATCGGTTACAGTCATATCATAATTTTTTAAAAATAAAAAATCCAAGTTGAGGGCCAAACTTAGAATTTATAGATTTTGATGAGTATATTTATTATATTAAACCAACAGAACATATTGCAACAAAATGAGATGAGGTTCCTGAAAAAATTAAAAAAACCTTTGACCGGTTAGGTTTACCAGAAGCCGAACGTGAATATTTAGCTGGAATTAAAGCTCAATATGATAGTGAGCCAGTTTATGGAAGTATGTTAAAAGAAGTTGAAGAAAAAGGAATTATTTTTTTAGATTGTGATGCCGCATTACGTCAATATCCAGCGTTATTTAAAAAATATTTTGGAACATTAGTACCAAATACAGATAATAAATATGCTGCTTTAAATGGAGCTGTTTGATCAGGTGGATCATTTATTTATGTTCCAAAGGGAGTTAAATTAGAAAAACCATTGCAGGCTTATTTCCGGATTAATTATCAGAATAGTGGTCAGTTTGAACGCACATTAATTATTGTTGATGATGATGCAGAATTACACTATATTGAAGGATGCACAGCACCAATTTATTCTCGTGATTCTTTACATGCTGCTATTGTTGAAATTTTTGTGGGAAAAAATGCAAAAATGCGTTATACAACTGTTCAAAACTGGAGTGATAATGTTTTAAATTTAGTAACAAAGCGTAGCATTGTTGATGAAAATGGTCAAATGGAATGAATTGATGGTAATATTGGATCAAAAATTAATATGAAGTATCCGAGTGTTATTTTAAAAGGAAATAATAGTAAAGGACAATGTATTTCAATTGCGGTAGCAAAGGAAAATGTTATTCAAGATGCTGGTTCAAAAATGATTCATTTGGGAAAAAATACTTCTTCTAAAATTATTTCTAAATCAATGACTTTTAATGGTGGGACAGCAAACTATCGTGGGTTAGTTCATATTGGACCAAAAGCACAGTATTCAAAAGCTAGGGTTGAATGTGATACTCTAATTATAGATGGAAAATCACATTCCGATACAATTCCTCAGAATAAAGTTTATAATAATGAATCACAAATTGAGCATGAAGCAACAGTAAGTAAAGTTTCTGAGGAACAATTATTTTATTTACAAAGTCGTGGTTTATCAGAACAAGAAGCTTTGGAAATGATTATTATGGGATTTTTAGAACCATTTACAAGAGAATTACCAATGGAATATGCAGTTGAATTAAATCAGTTAATTAAAATGGATATGGAAGGTAGTGTTGGTTAATGATAACTCGTGCTAAGCAAGAAATTCGACAAGAAAAATTGCTTGTAAGAAGCAAGATTTCATATGAGTTACGACAGCAAAAAGAAACTCAGATTTTTAATACTTTTTTTCAACATCCGGGTGTACAAAATAGTAAAACAATTGCTCTTTATTATTCAATCAAAAATGAAGTTAATACTATTTTTATTATTAAACAATTATTTGCATTAAAAATTAATGTTTTATTACCACGAATGGATGGTAATAATTTAAAATTTTATCATATTACCAATTTAACAACTTATTTAGAATTTAATTCACGTTTTGGTCTTTATGAACCATTAAATTCATTGCCAATAATTGATGCAGAAAAAATTGATGTTCTTGTTGTTCCAATCGTTGCTTTTGATCAAAACAATTTTCGGTTAGGATATGGGAAAGGCTATTATGATCGGTTTTTAAAAAATTATTATCATCTTGTGATTGGGTTAGCATTTATTGAACAGTTAGTGCCAACCCCCTTGCCAGTTGAAGAACACGATGCTAAAATAGAAATTATTATTAGTGCTTAAAAATTAAGGAGCCAGAATGAACTTACCATTATTACGTGTTGTTAGTAAATATTGATTTACTATATAACTCATGGGTGTGAGTCGTGTAATTATTTTGTAAATAAATAATTTAGTGATTGTTATATAAAAAGCATGTTGGGAAGACTGCACCTCCTCTAAAAGTTTAGTAAAGTTCTTTTTTAATTTTACTTACTTTTTGGGGTGCAGTCTTATTAAGACCTTTTTTAAATGATTTATATATTTTTTTTAAATGGTTTTTCATTTCTGATGTAAATTCCATATTAAAATTTCCTTATTAGATTTAATTATTAATTAAGCCATTTATTTTGAAAATATTACATTTTCAAAATTATTTACAACATTTATCTTATCATATTTATTTAAAATTAACAATATTTTTTAATTAATAACTGTTTTTATCTATTGTTTTCATTGGCATAAATAAAACCCACCGCTACTATATTTTAAAATTAACTTTAAGAAGTTAACAACTATCAAAGCTCCAACAGTTATTATGTCCAAAATTGTTCCAATTTTACATAAATCTGACAAACAAGCACTATTATTTTCTATTTTAGAATTACTTCTTTCTTTTTCATTATTGTATTCATATGAAGTTATGTTATTATTTGTCATTTTTCCTCTTTTTATGATTTTTTATATATAATTTAATATAATTCAAAAGCATTATTGTTTACAGTAAAAAGTTTTCATTTTTTTAAATAACATAAATATTTATAAAGAAGATATTTAATAATTTAAAAAATAAAGAAATTAAACAACTTTCTTATTTTTTTTGTTATTTAATTTAAATTTATAAATTAGATAACAAAATGTTTGGAATTTATAGTATATTAATAATTAAGTAATAATATATGAAAAATCAAATTATGTATAAATTACATTAAATGTTATTTAAACACTATATAATAATATAATAACAATTATCAAGATAAGAAAACCTATTAGTTTAATAGTCACATAATATTATTTGAATTAAATAATGAGTAAGGAGAAAAGATAATATGAAAAAAAATATTTAGTTTATTAACTTTTATTTTTTTTAATGGAGCGGTAATGCCCTTAATAGGTGCTATACAATATGACATTCGAGAAGAACGTGACAGAATACAACAAGAACGAGATAGAAGAAGACAAATTAAGTTAGAAGAAGAAATGAAGAATTATATGGCAATGATAAATAATGTTAATTTTGGTGTTATTAGGCATAATAATAAACAATCTATTTTTGAAAACCTACCAAAAAAATATCCAAGATATGCTAATTTTACTTTAAAGGCGTTGTGTAGATACAAACGGCAAATTTATATCTTGCTAAGTTAATAATAAAATATTTTTATTAAATTGCAACCATTTTTTAAAAAAAAATAAATTTTTATTATTTCATTTTATTTTTAAATGTATTTAAGCACACTGAAAAATAATTTATTAATTTTAACTAATAAATTTATTTAATATTTTGTAAAAACATTGTTTTTGCACTTATTCAGTTCAAACACGGTCGGAGTTTATCATTTATAACATTAACAATTCAATCTATCGTTTTTTGACTAACATTATTAAAATCAGTTCCCTTGGGCAGTCAATATCTA
>NZ_RCOO01000193.1:0-2032 GCF_003987485.1 Spiroplasma endosymbiont of Megaselia nigra | reverse complement strand
AAAATATATCGGACAATTGCTAAGATATTAAAAATGCAAGAACAATTTAAAAATAACTTTAATAAAGATAAATTGTTAAATACGCTAGAAGATAGTGCGATTACTAGTTTATTGGGTAAAGGATTAGCATTTCAAACATACAAGCAATTCAGAACAAAACAAGATTTAAACAAAACAATTAAAACAAAAACATTACTAAATAGTAAAAAGTTTATATTAAAGAAAATATATTCTAAAAAAAGTAAATGATAAGGAGGTGATTAAATGCTAAATGAATTATGAAAAAATGTTACTTTGGAAAATTATAATAATTTTATTCCAATGACAGGTAAAATTACACAAGTTCCAGTTCGTTATAATAAGTTCTTTAAAGGTGATGTAGAATTATGATTTAAAACATTTGCTTTAAGAGCCCAAAATATGATTAATTCATATTTAAACTATCCATTTTCAAAACTAAAATTTGAAACATTTAAAGACCCATTATTAAAGAAAATTTGTATTAATATGGTGTTTATTACGATTGAGCATTGAACATTTAACCGCATTCCAATTGAGTTTTTTACTTCGGCAAATATGAGTGTTGGTAATATTAATTATTCTTCACAAAATGACCCTATGGCAACATGACAAGGTCTATTGCCTACCTATGCAAAATCATTGGCTAATTTAACAACTTTAAAGAAAATGTTTCGTACTTTTCAAGAAGAAGGTATTGATTTAACTATGATAGATTTAGAAGCATATTATACTCAATTAGAAGTTGATGCTTTAATAGAAAAAGAAAAAACTAAGATTGACAATAAAAGTATTATTAAAAATAACAAAAATGAAATAAGTGTTCCATTTGATAATAAAACTATCATTAAAAATGATAATGGAGAAATTGCTGTTTCAAATTTAAAACAAAATAAAATTATTTTAATGCCGAATTCTAGTAAACATAATAATGCTGATTTTAATGATGAAACTGGTGAATTAAGAATATGAGACCCAAGCTTTCAAAATAATGACCAAGTTGCAGATTTTAGTGTTATTAAAACAAACAAAACGCTAGGACTAGAAGCAACAGATGACACATTACCAACTACTAAATATGTTAATGAACATTATGCTTTAAAAGAAAGTGTTGAACAGTGAAAAGAAGTTGGAAAAAGAGTAAGTGAAAAAGAAATTAAATATAAATTTATTTTAGGAAAAAAATATAAAGTTTATTTTGTTTGAGAACGACCAACCGCAGATTTTGTTATAACAACTTGTTTTGAATGTAAAGATAATCATGGGGGTTTGCAAACTATTTCAACTAGTTTAGCCTTGGGAGCGGGTGGAGCAACAAGGATTGGTTTTTTAAATGCAGACAATTCTCCTAATAATCATAAATTAGTAATTTCAATGACAGGTGATGAATATTCGCCAACAATTCTAAAATTAGAAGAGTTACAATAAATTAACGAAGATAATTAAGATTAAAAAAATATTGCAATTAAAAATGATAATAAATTAATTACAAATAAACGTTAATTTATTAGGAGTAAAAATTTATAGATGAAAATTATAATTAAAAAGAAAAAAATAATTTAGAAAAAACATGAGGTGTTATAAATGAATTTAAAAGATTATAAATCAGAAATTTTATTATTAATTCGCAAAATATTTATTTGGGGATTAGGAGCAATTTTAATAATAAGTGCAATTGTGTTATTTTTTTGCAAAGCGTTTAAAGTAATTGAAATTTCATGACCAGAATATTTTTATATTGGCTTATCATTACTTATTAGTGGTGTTTTAGTTTATTTAATTGATAAAATTTTTGAATTTTTTAAAAAAGATAAAAAACAAGATAATATTGAGTATGTTATTAAAAAAGAAGATACAAAATAATGAGGTGTTATAAATGGGATTGTTACCAGCGAAAAAGAAGATAAAAAAAGAATATGATATTGATAGTTATTATCTTAATTTAGCATCAACGATTACTAATCGTAAAAATGTCACTGTTCAAAAACATAATGAGATTTTAGAAAAAAGAATT
>NZ_RCOO01000192.1:0-2042 GCF_003987485.1 Spiroplasma endosymbiont of Megaselia nigra | reverse complement strand
ATCGGGCCCAGGTAATGAGCTAGTTCCCAAACCTGATCTATTTCATACAACAGTTAATGTACCCTCAAAAGAATTATTTGGTGAAAAATATATAGTAGCTCTTCCTGCTCTTCGATTTATATTTTCAACTATCATATAACTATTAAAATAATATTGTTGTTGTTGACTTAAATTATCTATATTATGAAGATTATTAACAACAAAACCTTGCATAATATTACTTTCATCATCATAAAAAATAGTACCCAAACTTCTATTTCAATTATTTGTTAATGAAATATTAATTTTTCTTTGTTGTCTTTTAATTCTATTTAAATTATTTGTTTGAAAATTAATATCACTATTTTCTATTTTAATTTCTTCTTTTTGATAAGGACTAGCAGCAATTGTTGCTGGTACAGCAGTTCCGCTAATAGTTAATACACTTAATAAACTAAGTAATTTTTTAATACTTGTTTTTCTCCTTTTCTTAATCTTGAAACTTTTTATCAAGATATACCTGCATTATATATATATGCAAGAAAAAGTATAAATTATTTAATAATTTTATTTTGAAAAATAGCTCTTAATTACGCGTTTTAAGGGGTAAATTAGCAATGAAATATATTAAGTTAAATATTATTTGATAAGGGTTCATCGCTCATCTGCCCCTGATTTTTGGCGACAGTAATATCATTAAAAGGAATATATTCAAAATTACCATCTTCTTTAATTTCTTTTTCATCTAAATCAATATCAGAAATATCAATTCCCATTTCTAATGCTAATTTACGATATAATTTTGCTTCAACCATTTCTTTTGGTCATTTATTTCAAGGCGAATATTCACTATTTCCACTTGGACTACTATTTTTTAAACGGTCAATATCTGCTTTTCTTAATAAAATACCTTGAAAATTTCCATTTTTATCTTTTGCAAAAGCATAAGCACCAATAATCTCATTATAATCACTAGTATTTGCATTAAAATTAATTTCATGTATTTTTGGACAAGAATTTAAACTATCTCATTCAAATTTTTCACCTTTAAATATAATAGATTTTCGTGGACTATATCCTGCTTCTTCAATTTTTTTACAATAAACTTTACTATCAATAATAGTTGTTAATTTATTTTTAAATGGAATAATATTAAAATCTTTACTAAAAATTAAACCTTTGTTACTTAATTTAATAATTCCTAATGCTGTAATTTTTGCATTTTCTGCATTAGAAACCAATGACATATAACTTTGTCCATTTTTCATTTTCAATTCTTCAAGTGCTAAAATATTTTCTTTTAAAAATTTATCATTAACTTTTAATTCATATTTAACAATTGCACCTTTAATATATTGTTGTAATTCATTTTTCATATTATTTTTGCACCTCAATTTCTATACCACTTATTCCTAAAAAGTTATTTTCTTCATATTGTTTTTTAACAATATTTTTAATTTCTTTTTCATTTAATAAAATTAAACCTTTATCTAATAAAGATAATAAATCAAAAGCACTAATTTCTTTTTTAAAACCTTTAATAATAATTTGGTCATTTTTTAATTTATCTTTTCTAAATTTACTTACTACTTTTTCCATTTTTTTATCAAGTTCAGCAACATCTTCCATTGCTCGAACTTGTTCATCATGGATTTGATCCATATCTAAACCAATATCCTCTGTCAAATTATTAGCAAACTCAATTCGTTCATTTTTAATTTCTTCTTGTTCTTTAATAAATTGTTTTTGCTTATATTTTTGAGCTTGAATCATATCATTTTTAATATCTATTTTATTATTTTCAAGTACTTTTTCTAAAGATATAATATTATTTCTAATTTTATTCAAGTCATCTTTAAAAGATTTAATTTTTTCTAATGGTTCACGAAAAACTATATCTACTTTTGAAATAGTTCGTGGCATATCATTTAAATGCACATCTTGATAATTATTTAAAGCATAATGATTATGATGACGATATATAAATTCTGCTAATTCTTGTCCATTTTCATCAATTCATTTTTTAATTGTTAATGCTTTTAAACTTAATTCTTTAAAATCAT
>NZ_RCOO01000191.1:0-2043 GCF_003987485.1 Spiroplasma endosymbiont of Megaselia nigra | reverse complement strand
TTTTTGAGCAATAAAACTTATCTTATTATTTTTAACTTCTTGTACTATCATTTTTCTAAAATCTGCTGTATATTTATTAAATTTTTGTCCTTTTCTTGCCATATAAAAATGCACCTCCTCTAAAAGTTTAGTAAAGTTCTTTTTTAATTTTACTTACTTTTTGGGGTGCAGTCTAGTTTATAAACCTAAATAACTTTTTATATTTCTAATCTAATTAATGATAATTTTTCATTGTTTTTATTAAATAATTGTAAATTATTAATATTAATTTGTTCTTTTTCTGTAAAAATTATAATATCATAATTTCCATATCCTCATATTCCCGATATTTCAATTTGATTTAAATTAAATAGTTTTCTATCAAAAGTTATTTTAATATTATCCTCAACTAAATTTTTAGTGATACTCATTCAAACTGCTTTTGAATAAAGTAATTTATATCATTGCGAAAAATAGTTTAAATAATCTTCTATTTTGTCATTAGAAACAATTAAATTAGTTAAGTACTTTCCGTATTCACCATCGGATAATTTAATTTCAGCGGGTATAAGTGAAGGTATATTGTTTGTTTCTAATTCATTTGTTATTGATAATCAGTTAAAATAATTAACTTCTAATTGATAAATAAGGTTTTCTGAAATATCTTTGTTTTTAAAAATTACTTTAATGTCACCATTACTATTAATATTATTTTGTTGTTTTAAATTTCAATCAGTAATTTGTCCTGTTTCTGGATTAATTTTAGGTATACTTGAGGGTACATTTATTGATTCTCAACGATAAACTGCTTTAAAATAATTTTTGTCTAATAATCAACGATATCTTAAAGAATTCTTTAAGAAAATAGCTAAATCAATGCCTCTTCACCCTCCTAATTGAGATAATCTAAGAACAAATTCGCTCTGAGTATCTAATTCTTTTGTGGCATTATTATTTTGAAATTTAACAATTCTTCAATCAGCATTTTCATTACTTCGCCACACAACAAAACAATATTTATTATCATCTGGATTATTATTAAATGGTTTGTCATCTGCATAAACTTCTTTTCAATAATTTATTGGTTCGGGTGGATTAGAACCGCCACTAAAATTAAAATATGATGAATTTAATTTAACGTTACAATGTTCAAATTCTCAATATCTATTTTCTTTTGGGTTTGGTGATGAAATTAATTCAAAATAATATGGTGTAAATAAGCTAACATCGTCATTATAACCTTTATTAATTGCATATTTACTATATGTATAATTTGAAAGCATATAGACAATTTTTTTAAACATTTTTACATAGTTTTTATTAATAGATATTGGGTTGTCTAATTTTCAGTTTTCAAATAAACCATCAATTACATCTTCGGGTTTTTGTCCTTCGAATTTTTGGCGCAATTCTGCTGCTTTATTAGTAGGATTACCCCTTTCATCGTATTTTGCACCTTGAAATTTACGATCATAATTATAACGATAAGTCAGATAATTTAATAAAACTTGTTCTAAACCATTTTTATTTATTAAACCTAAAATATCACCACCTTGAATATAGTTTTTGGCTATACTTCATGGTAAAAAGCTTTCAGTAAATCAATACTGAAATATTCTTAAATTAGGTTCTGTTTCAATTGGCATTGATAATAAAGGTACTAAATTAGCATTTTCAATTATTGATGATGGATAAGAATAAACACCATTGACATTGCCTCAACACTTAATATTGCCAAATAACATTGATTTAGGATATTTAATTTCAATTCCAGTAAAGACAGTATCTTCGGGTAATGATTTTTGTAGTACTAAGTTAATACTATTTTGATTTTTTCATTTAAAGTCAGTTATTTTAATTAAGTGCATAGATTTAATAATATTAACTCCATCAGGTGTATAGGGTCGTTTATATTCTTCGATGATATAGCATTCATTTTTATTGTCTTCGGTAATTGGTTCATTAATAGATACTATTTTTAAGTCATAGGATTCTAAAAATTCTTTGTCTTGTTTTGAAATATCATTAAGTAAAATATCTTTTTCGTCAATCATTACATAACTT
>NZ_RCOO01000190.1:0-2057 GCF_003987485.1 Spiroplasma endosymbiont of Megaselia nigra | reverse complement strand
AAAAAAAAAAAAAAAAAAAAAAAAAAAAAAAAAAAAAAAAAAAAAAAAAAAAAAAAAAAAAAAAAAAAAAAAAAAAAAAAAAAAAAAATTAAAAAAAAAAAAAAAAAAAAAAGACTTTTGTTTCTTGTTTTAAAAAAATAACATTAACAAAAAACATTAAGTTTTCTTTTTAATCTTTATTAAATAATTTATTTGCTCGTTCTTTTGCTTTTTCTTTTTTAATTTTTTTAATTGATTCTTTAATGTGACTCCGACGAACTTGTTTTTTAAATTCATCAATTTCCGCTTTTCTTTTTTTCTTATAACCAGGTTTAATTTTTTTATTATTATCTTTTGTTTTATAACGATGAATAATTTTATTAATTTTATTCTCAACTGCAAGAGAAGATTGTTTTTTAGGCTTATCATCACTAAGAACTGTTTCAACCAATTCTCCTTGTTGATTTCATTTCTTTGTTTTAAAAGTAATTCCTTTTGTCATTAATTGTTGCACTAAATTTAAATTTTTTGTATCATAAAGAACATAACTATAACCAGTATAATTTGCCCGTCCAGTACGACCACTACGATGAATATAATATTCTAAATCATTTGGTAAATCAATTGAAATAACATGACTAACACCAATAAAATCAATTCCACGCGCTGCAATATCACTGGCAATAACATACTTATATTCTAAATTTCGAATTCGTTTAACAACTTGTGTTCGTAATCGTGGTTCTAATCCAGCATGTAATTGGATAACAGAATAATTATGTTCTAATAACAAATCATAATACTTATTAATATCTGTTTTTTTATTAACAAAAATTAAACATAAATATGGATCAAATGTTTTTAAAAGTTTTAATAAAATTGTTTCTCGCTCTTGATGTTTTGTTGGAATTAAAATATGTGTAATGTTTTGATTTGTTATTTGATTGGCATTTAAATCTAAATAATGTGGATTTTTTAAATACTTGATTAAAAAAGGTTTTAACTCAGGCGGAATTGTTGCAGAAAAAACAGATACTTGAACATTAGGATTCACTTTGCTCAAAATATAATCAACATTTTCAATAAAACCTAAATCAAAAAGCATATCACATTCATCAATAATAAAAGTTGTTAATTTACCTAAGTTTAGACTTTGTTGTTCAAACAAATCTTTTAGTCGCGTTGGAGTGGCAATAATAATGTGGGGTTGAATTCGTTGCAATTGTTCAATTTGACGTTTAATATCTTCGCCACCAATAAAATAATTAACTTGTAAATTTGGTTCAAATTTTTTAAAAAAACGAATATTATCATAAATTTGTTTTGCTAATTCACGGGTTGGGGTTACAATAATAGATTGAATTTTTGCTTGCTCATAATTTATATTATTTAAAATTGGTAAACAAAACGCAAATGTTTTTCCAGTTCCCGTATGTGCCTTACATATAACATTTTGATGTTTTAATAATAATGGCATTACTTTTTCTTGCACAATAGTTGGTTCAACAAATTTTAATTCAGCAAGGCCTAAATTTAAAAACCGCTTAAAACCAAATTGATTAAAATTACTCATAATTTAACCCCCTTTTCTCACCTTCCAAATTATAACATATTTAAAAAATGAAATTATTGCTAATTTCATTATATAACTTTTATTTTTTACCGGTAGTTACTAATTTTTTCACAACTGTTTTTTTATTATCCTGAACTTTAAAAAGTTCTTCTTCTTTAAGAAAATCTGTTTCAGCATTAACAATTAAATTAGCTCATCGTTCTTGTTCTCGTGCTAATGTTGTGGATGTTTCATGTCCCTTCCGAACAGCTATATTCATTTTTTTCAGTGCTTTTCTAGCTTGTTTTATTGTTTTTTTCAATTTTTTCTGTGTGTCTAAATATTCAATTGAATAAGGATGTGTCATTGCTTTTATCATTTTTTGTATGTAAATTGTAAATGCAAATGTAGCACTTTATTGAAAAAAAATAAAGTGCTTTTTATTTTGTAAAAATACTTATATTTATTGGATTAATCGTTAGATAGTATCTTTTACACTTAATAAAATAGGTTTTTTCTGAAAAAT
>NZ_RCOO01000189.1:0-2060 GCF_003987485.1 Spiroplasma endosymbiont of Megaselia nigra | reverse complement strand
TTTTGCCGCGCTTTTCAAAATACTTGGGAAAAATTCTAAGCGTTAAGCGAAGAATTTTATAAAGGTTCCCAAATTTGTTTGAAAGAACCTCAAAACTTTTTTTAACTTGTAAGTCATTTTATCACAAAATTTCAGAAAATCAACCGCTCGCCCAAAAATTATTTTTTATATTTTAAATAGCAAACACAGTTAATAATTCCTTATAAAATAAGGATTTTTTGTTGCTTGTTGTTAAAATATCGTCTGTAACGCATCGAAAGATACTTTCACAGGGAATGTTATAAGAAAGTGTGGCGTTTAATATTTAGTATTACACTATTAACATTATTTACACTTTTTACACTATTTATTAAAAAATGATTGATAAATTATTGTTTTTTTGTTACACTTTATACAACACTTTAAATAATGTTAATAGTGTAAGTTATATAAAAAGAAAGGGAAATAAATGTGCCTCAAAATAAAAAAAATATTTTGCATATATTAAAAGATAATAATAACAAAGATATTAATATCAATAATTTTACATCATATAATAAAACAATAAATAATATTCCTCAAACAAAGAGAAAAAAACAATTGCCAACTTTAACAATAGAAGATTGATTAATAGATAATTTTAATACTGAAGCAAAAAGAAAAAAATGGAGTAAGACAACTCTTATGAATGAAATTCTTAAAGAACGATACGGAAGGGAAAATATACAAAATGAAGATGATTAGTTTTTGTAACAAAAAAGGTGGTGTTGGTAAAACAACATTATGCAAAAATGTTGCTTATAAGTTAGCCCTTGATGGGGCAAAGGTATTATTGATTGACCTTGACCCCCAAGCAACCTTAACTTTGCAAACTGCAACAAAAAATATAAGTAATGAAAATTGTATACTTGATTTAATAGCGACCAAAAATTTATTAAATATTATTAAAGTTAATAATGTAATAAAAGAAACAAAATATAAAAATATTGATATTATAATGGGTAATGAAACTCTAACAAACAGTAATGTTATTTTAAATTCATCTTATGATGAACAAGAAAGATTACTAATAAGTGATTTAGTATATGAAAAAAATAAAGACATATTTGATAGTTATGATTATGTATTGATTGATTATCCACCAACAATACAAGAATTAGCAATTAGTTTTTTATTAATAAGTGATTTAATTGTTGTTCCAACAAATGATGGTTTAAATAGTATAAAAGGAATAATTGATTTGAAAAATACCTTAAATCATTTTGCAAAAAAGATAAAAAAAGAAATACTGCCATTTAAAATTATTTTTAATCAAGTAAAAGATAATCATAACATTAATAGTATAAGAAATAATTTAATTGAAAATAATTTAATTGAAAATATTATAAATACTGTTTTTTATTATTCAGACACTTTTAAAGTTGTTGAAAATGATTTAAGTAGTATTTGGGAAAACCCGTATTATTGACGGCAAAAACAAGCATACGAAGAACTCATCAAGGAAATCAAATAAAGGAAGATAAGAATATTATGCATAAATTAATAAGTTTAGATGAAGATTTAAGTAAATGTGAAAATTGTAGTTTTGTGATTCAAAAGATAGATGATAAATGGTTTACTATCAATGACGGCGATAGAAAATGTGGAAAATAATTTAATACTAAAAGATTAAAATTTCTTTTAATTAAAAGAAATTTTTTTATATTCCCATTTTAAAACGATACGGATAAGAACCATAAAACAAAGCATCGTATGGGTCATGGTACATTTTACTATCAGGTGTATTTGTTTTGGTATCACTAAATCTTAATTCACTAATGCACTTATCTAAAAATGGAAAGTTATCTAATATGCCATATATTTTTCCTTGAACAAACATTTTTCTTATTCATGTTACACGATTAATTATACCTGCTTCTTTATTTAGTGATGTTTGATGTTTTTTGGCTTTAAACATTTTAATTTTATATCCTAAATAAGGATAAATATCTTCTTGTAATTTTTGCATAAAGTCGTGGGCATTAATATCATAATGAAATGTAGCATATTCAAAACCATCAAATTTATCAAATGTATTAATT
>NZ_RCOO01000188.1:0-2063 GCF_003987485.1 Spiroplasma endosymbiont of Megaselia nigra | reverse complement strand
TATAACAAAATACAAAAATTTTAATGAGCTAAAAAATATGATAGATAATTATATTGTTGAGTATAATAATTATAGAAGGGTTTTAAAATTAAAAATGCCCCCAATTCAATTTGAATTAAAAAGCATTTTAAATTAAAAAAATAATTCTCAGTTATTTGAAACTGTGCAATAATAAAATGAAATTATTTTTAATTTCATTTTTGTCTCCTTTTAAAATCATTTTTGTGTTTAAAAAAATATGTAGTTGTTTAATTATTAAAACTAAATTTTTACAAATAAAAAATATTATGTTAATTGTTTTTATAAAAAAAACAGAGCAATTAATCAAACTTAAAATTGCTTATTTTCCACCAAGGCATTATAAATTAAAAAATACACTTATAAATTAAATAAGCGTAATAAAGGGTAAAATTTATTTTAACTAAGTTATTAAAATTTACTACTTTTATAAATTATTCAAAAATATACATATACATTTTTAAAGGCAATTAAAACAATTACCTTTTTAATTTTACTTTTTAACAAACTATTTTTAAATAATCTTGTGAAATATTTAGACCAATTAAAAAAATAATTTAACATAGTCTCCTACTTAAAAACCTTATAAAATAATGGTTTTTTGTTGCTTGTTTTGTTATCGTTGTTTGTGGCGCATCGAACGTTATTTTCACTGGAGAAAGTTAATAAATAATAAATTAAAGTACATTTATTATTTATTTAATTGTGTCACTTGTGATTTTTGTGATATAATTTTAAAAATTCAATAAATTAAAGTACATTTATTATTTATTTAATTGTGTCACTTGTGATTTTTGTGATATAATTAAATAAAAAGGAGGAGAAAATGCCAAAAATTATAAATACAATAAGTAGTTTAAAAAAGTTAGATAATTCAAATAACGATGAAAAAATAAATGATATTGAAGAAAATATAAATAAATTATCTAGTTTTAAAAATGCTAGAGAATTTAAAAAAAGAAATTGAAAAAATATTTTACCCCCAATGACTTGTGATGTAGAATTAGTACAAAAATTTAGAGACGAGGCAAACTCGAAAGATTGAAAATATACAACTTTGATGAATAAAATTTTAAGAGAACGATATGGAAGGGAAAACAACAATAATGAAGATGATTAGTTTTTGTAATAAAAAAGGTGGGGTTGGAAAAACGACCCTTTGCAAAAATGTTGCTTACAAGTTAGCGCTTGATGGGGCAAAGGTCTTGTTAATTGACCTTGACCCGCAAGCAACCTTATCTGTTCAATTAATTAGTAAAAATGGAAATAATGATAATTCAATTATTGAATTAGTTTCAAGCAAAAATGCTATAAAACATATAAAAATTAAAACCCTTGTTCAAGCAACAAAACATAAAAATATAGATATTATAACTGGAAATGAAGACTTAACCAATTCAAATACTATTATAAATACTGTTTTTGCTGTTGAACAAAGATACATTATTGCTGATATGATTTATCAATCAAACCAAGAAACTTTTGACAGTTATGATTATGTTTTGATTGACTACCCACCAACAATACAAGAGTTAGCAATAAATTTTTTAACAATATCTGATTTTATTATTATTCCTATAAATGCAGGAAATGGAAGTTATAAAGGTTTAATTGATTTGAAAAATACATTAAATTATGTTTGCAGATTAAATAATAGAGATTTACCAAGTATAAAAGTAATATTTAATAATATAAAAGATAATGAAAATACAAGTTTTATATATAAACTATTAGTTAAAAATGATTTAGCTAATTATTTATTAAATAACATAATAAAAAATTCAGATACATTTATTAAGACTGAAAATGAATTGGCGAGTATTTGAGATAGTCAATATTATTGGCGACAAAAACAAGCATACGAAGAACTGATCAAGGAAATCAAATAAGGTGATGAAAATATATGAATTTTAAAAAAATAGTTATAGAGTGCACCCCAAAAAGTAAGTATTAGTAAAAAAGGTTTATAAACTTTTATTTATTATATCCTTTTCTTTGCGGCTTGAATATCATTTATTTCATTTTTTAACATCATTAATATATTC
>NZ_RCOO01000187.1:0-2075 GCF_003987485.1 Spiroplasma endosymbiont of Megaselia nigra | reverse complement strand
AATGTTAATGGTGTTTATTCTTATCCACAATCTATAGTTGAAAATGCTAGTTTAGTACCTTTATTATCAATGCCCATTGAAACAAATCCTAATGTACGAATATTTCAATATTGATTTACTGAAAGTTTTTTACCATGATTTATTGCCAAAAACTATATTCAAGGTAAAGATATTTTGGGTTTATTAGATGTTAAAGAATTAAATATTGTTTTGTTAAATTATTTAACATATCGTTATAATTATGATCGAAAATTTCAAGGGGCAAAATACGATGAAAAAGGTAATCCTACTAATAAAGCAGCAGAATTACACCAAAAATTTGAAGGACAAAAACCAGAAAATGTTATTGATGGATTATTTGAAAACTGAAAATTGGACAATCCAAGCGAATTACATAAAACATATGTAAAAAGAATTAAACAAGTTATATATATGTTATCAAATTATACATATAGTAAATACGCAATTAATAAGGGTTATAATGATGATGTTAAGTTATTTGCACCATATTATTTTGAATTAATTTCTAATCCAAGAGAGGTAGAAACGGGATATTGAGAATTTGAACATTGTAAAGTTAAATTAAATTCATCATATTTTAATTTCACTGGTGGTTCTATTCCGCCAGAACCAATAAATTATTGAGAAGAAGTTTATGAAAAAAATAAGCCCTTGAAAGAAATTGATGATAAATATTATTTTGTTGTATGGCGTAGTAATTCGGATGATGGTTGAAGAATTATTAAATTTTTAAATGATACAGATACTAAAAAAGTATTAGATAATTATGGTCGATATAAACTTATTTTTAAAGAATATAGTCCTTTTTATGATTTTACATTATTAATTAGGGGCGAACGTGGCGACCCAGATTATACTTGAAAAACTGATGATGGTACTTATTTTAAATTTCTTTATCGTTGAAATAATAATAGCGAACCAAACACACCGTTTATTTCGCCTAAAACAGGACAAATTACAGATTGAAATTTAAAAAATCAAAATAATATCAATAATGAAATTAAAGTAACTGTTAAAAACAAAGATATTTCAGAAAACCAAGTTTTTAAATTAGAAGCAAATTACTTTAATTGATTATCCATGACAAATGAATTAGAAACAAACAATATTCCTTCCCTTATTCCCGATAAAATTAAACTATCTGATGGCGAATATGGTAAGTATTTAACTAATTTAATTATTTCCAATGACAAAATAGAAGAATATTTAAATTATTTTTCGCAATGATATAAATTACTTTATTCTAAAGCAGTTTGAATTAATATAACTAAAAATTTAGTTAAAGATAATATTAAAATTACTTTTGATACCCCGCAAAAAATATATAAATTAAATCAAATTGAATTATCTGGTATATGGGGTTATGGAAATTATGATATTACAATTTTTACAGAAAAAGAACAAATTAAGATTAATAATTTAAAATTATTTAATAAAAACAATGAAAAGTTATCATTAATTACTTTAGAAATATAAAAAAACCATTTAAAATGGTTTTTTTATATTTACCTCACTCAGTATTAATTTACTTCTTTCACTTCACCAGTTTTATAATCAACAACTAAATTAGGAACATTTTTATCATTATTATTTCAACGATAAAGAAATTTAAAATAAGTACCATCATCAGTTTTTCAAGTATAATCTGGGTCGCCACGTTCGCCCCTAATTAATAATGTAAAATCATAAAAAGGACTATATTCTTTAAAAATAAGTTTATATCGACCATAATTATCTAATACTTTTTTAGTATCTGTATCATTTAAAAATTTAATAATTCTTCAACCATCATCCGAATTACTACGCCATACAACAAAATAATATTTATCATCAATTTGATTAAATGGTTTTTCTTGTGGTGCTATTCATTCTAAAATACCATCTTTTGTGTTTATTTTATTTTGTTCTTTTAGTTCTTGTAATTGTGTTTGATTATATTTTGTTTCATTACAAGCAACTAAACTGACTGTACTTGTTCCGATTAAAGTGATTATTTTTAAAATGATTAATATTCTTTTCATATTTACTAATATTTTTAACTACAATTTTTTAAT
>NZ_RCOO01000186.1:0-2080 GCF_003987485.1 Spiroplasma endosymbiont of Megaselia nigra | reverse complement strand
TTATTTTTATATTTTGCTTTTACTGCTTTGTAAATTTTTTTAATTTGTTTTTCACCATCACTTAATATTAATATTTTAGTATCTTCATTAATATCATAAGTATCAATTGATTTAAAAATTTTATAAATAAAATTATCAATATTAGATTTATCATTTTTATTCTTATGATTTTTATTCATCATTTGAAAAACGCCTTTTTTCTTTTTCATTTTTATTCTGGTTTTTGTTGACTTTTCTTCATCAATACCAACATGCATAGTCGCAAGAAATATTTTATTTTCAACTCTTTTTTTATTTTCTCTCATAGGTTCAAAAGCCCCATCAATTTGAATATATAAAACATTATTTGGGGTTTTAATTTTATTGTTATTTTTATTACTAATGTAATCGGTTTCTTCTAAATCGGCATTTTTAAAAATATTAGATATTGTTCTTTCACTAATGTTAGCATTTTCTGTTGTATGCAAAATATCTTTATATCTTTTCCCATCGCCCATAAAAGACATATATTTATCTTTTAAATTTTTTTCAATTCTTTCGTATTTTTTTAACCCCAATTCTTCATCTAAAGGATAACGATTTATATTTTCTTTTTTTCTTCATCATATTTAACATATCTTCGTCTTTTTACAGTGTTATCCCCATATTCTGTTTTAAATGTTTTTGGTATTTTTGATACAACCTTATATCCTTGTAATATTTTTCCTTGTTGATATAATTTAAATATCTCATTATCTCTTTCAATTAAGAAATTATTAATTTCATTTATTGTTTTTTTTCTTTTATTTTCTTTATAATTTCCTAATAAATTTTGTTTTAATTCCATTTTATAATTTCCTTTCGTAATTAAACAATTTTTTTAAATTATGATATTTAATACTTCAAATAATTTTATCAAAAAAAGGAGGCTAATTAAAAATGCAAGATTTTAAAAAAATTAATAACAAAAAACGAATTACTAGTTATCAACATTTAAATAAAAAATATGATTTAAATTTTAGTGACTATAATTTTGGTTTTGATTGAGAAGTATTTAAAGATTTTGTTGGTGATAGTTATGCCCGATATTTTACTTCGCCAACTTTTTTTAAATTTGTTTCAGCGGGGCGTGGTACTAATAAAACATGAAATCATTTAGCAGAAAAATTATTTTTTGCTTGTAATTTTACCGATGCTTCATCTAATATTTTACGAAGATATGCCAATACCCATGAAGATACTACATTTGGCGATACAATTAATGTATGTAATTATCTATACGATAAATATGGGATTGATATAGGACCCGACAATGAAAATGGCATTGTTTGACCTAAAAATGTTAAAGAAGGTGGCGAAATTGTTTTTCCTAGTGGTGTTCGCATTGCTTTTGCGGGTTATGCTAATGGTAATAAAATTATGGGAAAAGTTGGTAAAGGTAGTGGTATTATATCGGCGTGAACAGATGAAATGATACATGCTGAAGAAAAAGAAATTTTAACGGACAAAGAACTAGATAAAAGATATAATAATTTAAGAGTTTCAATGTTTCGTTCAAAAAGTTTAAAAGTATCTTATGAAAAATATATAGACGAAAATGATAATGAACAATATAATTTAGATAATCCTATTCCAATAACAGAATTATCTTGGACATTTCAAGAATGAGACAACACAGCAAAACAATACATAACAGTAACAACATATTTTCATAAAACATATTCTAATCAATTTACTTTTAACCCTTTTGATAAATACCATGTCTTTTATGAAAAATTTGTAACCCCATATTTACCCTTAAATGAAAGAATTAAAAATATTTTAAAAGAACACAATCAAGTATATTCAGAAAACAAAAAAGCATTTAATGGTTTGGGTATTTTTAATTTACGATTAACAATGGGTGCTGTTTGAAATAAAATACCTAATATTACTAAAAAACTTGTTTTAACAAACAAACAAGAACGACCTGATTTATTTGAACTTGAATACTACGGTTTTTAATATAACGATAATGACCCCAGTATTTATGTTTTACGAAATTATCGTAAATATATTAAAGAGTATAATTTACAAGATTTTTATAATTCCAATACAAAAC
>NZ_RCOO01000019.1:0-12090 GCF_003987485.1 Spiroplasma endosymbiont of Megaselia nigra | reverse complement strand
AGTTTTCATTCTTTATTAAAAAAAGCAACAATTCATAACAATATTTACTTATCGCATGACGAATATATTAATGATGTTAAAAAATGAAATAAATGATATTCAAGCCGCAAAGAAAAGGATATAATAAATAAAAGTTTATAAACCTTTTTTACTAATACTTACTTTTTGGGGTGCACTCTATTAATTTCCTTTTTTAATTATTATGAAATTATGATTATAATGGATTGTTTGTTAATTTCAAATTATTACTTTACTTAACAAAATATCCAAGATAAAATTATAATTAGTAGTTAATTTTAACTAAAAAGGAGGTTGAGGGAATGCCATCATATTATACAGAACATATTTTAAAATTAAAACAGCCAAAATTAAAGGCACCATTAACTGATGGGGAAATTAATGCTATTGTAACAGCTTTTAAGCATTTAGTTTGTAAAATTAAAAAAGATGCTGTTGTTATTAAGCATCAAAAATTTGGATATGAACTTTTTCGTAGTAAAGCAGACGACAAATATTGAGCATATGCTCTTACATTTACTGAACCTCTTAATCCATTAAAACCAATTTATAAACATCATTGAATTGGTAATGCTTTTATTGGTTATGGGTATGATACATTAGAAGAAACAATTAATCAAACTTTTAAAATGATGGAACAAGGACCAACTGCACAAACAAATTTTCGTGATTATTTAACTAGTTGAGATGAAGAGAAAGACCGCATTTTCTTAGGTTGAGAAGAAAAAGAATGGTCTTTTGAAAAATATCAAAAATTTCAGCGTTGATATGAAAAAAACAAGGTTAAAATTATGGCAAAACAAATTGGAGTTAAGGATGCCGAAGATTATAATAAAGAAATTAATGATAAAAATAATAGGTCTGGATTAGCGGTTTTATTAGGGAAAATGCAAGATCCACCAAAACGCCCCCGAGCAATGGCTGTTGTAATGCGCGAAACAGCAAAGACAAAAGAAAAATGAGATGACCCAAAAACCAAAAAATACCTTGTTGGTTTTATGTATGTCAATTAAGAAAGCATTCCATCTTATGAATTATCGAGAAATTAATTCAACGCAAAATGAACATATTAAATTATTGGCAAAATTAAAAGAAAAAAAATACCGAAAAGAATTTAATTTAGCCTTAATTGAAGGATGAAACATTATTGATGAAGCATTACAACAAAATATTGTTGTTGAAATTTTAACAACAAAAGAAAATCAACCAAAATTAAAGAATTTTAATAATATTTTATTAACAATAGTTACGGAATTAATTTTAACTAAGTTGAGTAAAAGAAAAAATAGTCAAAATATTATCGGTGTGATTGATTTAACGAAGGTTAAGGAACAAAATAATTTTCAATTTAATCAAAATATTCTTTTATTAGAAAACATTCAAGATCCAGGTAATGTCGGAACATTAATCAGAACTGGCCTTGGTTTTGGTTTTACAAATATTATTTTGTATAATCATACTGTTGATCTTTTTAATGATAAAGTCTTACGTTCTAGTCAAGGTGCGATTTTTAAAGTTGCAATTAAAGAGATTGGTTTAAATGAAATTAAAAACTTCCAATTAAACCAATATAAAATTATTACGACAGGTTTAAATCAAAAAAGTGTTTATTTACAAGATTGTCAGTTTAAGCAAAATGACCGGTATATTTTAGCATTGGGTAATGAGGGGCATGGCCTTTCCACCACATTGCAAGAAATTAGTGATTATAATGTCAAAATTAAAATTAATTCACAACTTGAGTCATTAAATGTTGCTCAGGCAGGAACAATTTTAATGTATGAAATTAATCGTCAGATGGAGGATAAATAATGTTTAAGTTTAAAAATGCAAGTTATGTTACATCAGCGGTTAATAAAGCAGGTTGAATTAATGATGATTTATTAGAAATTGCTTTTTTAGGGAAAAGTAATGTTGGTAAATCAAGTTTTTTAAATATGTTGACAAATCAGCGCCAATTAGCAAAAGTTTCGCAAATTCCCGGGAAAACCCGTATGTTAAATTTTTTTGCAATTAATAATAATCAATTTCGAATTGTTGATGCACCCGGATATGGATTTGCAAAAGTTGGTAACCAATATAAGATGGATTTTACAAAAATGATGGAAGAATATTTAACTCAACGCCAAAATTTAAAATTTGTCTGTTTGTTAGTAGATTTACGTCATCCACCAACTCAAGATGATTATGAAATGTATCAATATTTAAAACATTTTAACATTTTGACCGTTTTAATTGGAACAAAACTTGATAAGGTCAAAAAGAATGATATTCAAAAGCATGAAAAGATTATTAAAGCTAAATTAAATTTTGCTGATAGTGATTATTTTATTAAAACATCAAGTCGAAATAAAATTGCCCGTGATGAATGTTGAGCATTATTTGCAAAATTATTAAATTTTAATGAATAGTTAAAATATTTTAAATTAATAAACTTATTAAAACTATTTTTATTAAATTAGCATATAATTATGACACATAAGGAGTGGTTAACATGAATAGTTTTTCATTGACAAAAGAAAAAGGCCTTTGACAAAAAATTTTTAAGAAAATCCCATGGTTTTATCATCTAATTTTTCTTATGACTGGAATTATAGCTGGACTGTTATTTCAATTTTTATATATTAAAAGATGAGATTTTCCTTATTTCTTTATTTTTATTATTGCAATAATAATGCTTTGTTGTGTACTATTTTTATTATTTAGTCCCATTATTAAGCAAAATTGGTTTTTAAAAAAAGGTTTTAATGAAAAATAAAAAAATTTCAATTAAAACAATTGCTGCTGAATGTGGCGTTGGTGTTGGGACAGTATCACGTTATTTTAATGGCGGTTATGTTAGTCAAGAAAGGCGTCTTTTAATTCAAAAAGTTGTGGAAAAATATAATTTTCAACCTGATTTTCCTACGCATTCAATTAAAAAGAAAATGTTAGAAGTATATATTTTAATTCCTGATTTAACAAGTAGTAATACATTTATTGTTAAATAAATTTTAAAACAAATTAATGATGATTTTGCTAAAGTAGTTCCTTTTGTTGTTGAAACAACTTATGATGAGGTATTACATTTACAAGAAATTGTTCGCCGTAAACCAGCTGCTTTAATTTTATTTACGATTAGTAATTACCAAAATATCCGCCCCTTTTTACAGACAATTAATGTTCCAATTATTGTGTATGGTCGTCAATGAGGGGATACTGTTTTTATTAATAATGATAATGAAATGATGTATGCTTTGCTCCAAGAAATGGCGCTGAATCATGAATTTGACAAGCAAAAAGAAATTCTTTATATTAGTGAGAATCCGGTAACAAATTTACCAACTGGATTTGCACGATATGATACTGTTGTTGATTGATTTAAACGTCGTAATTATCAATTTCAATCGTACTTTTTTTCTGAGAATCAAGAACGAATAATTTGAGAATTAGTTAAAACAATTGATTTAAATAATAAAATTATTATTGCAGGGACACATACCTGCTATAAAGTTGTTATTTCCTTTTTAATGAAAAATAATATTACTAATAGTTTACTAACAGATATTTGTAATAGTAATGACTTTTTTCTGCCAATTTTACCAAAACATTATTATATTGCCATTAACTATGGTGAATTAGCAACAAAAATAATTCTCAAGTTAAAGCAAATTTTAGATGGAAATAATATGACAAAAAATAAAACAATTGAATGTTTAAGTTATGAGATTAAAACTTTTTTAAAATAAGTTTATATTTTAAAAAATGTGTATTATAATCAAGATATGGAAATGATTCCATACAGGAGATAAAAATTATGACAAAAAAAAACATATAATACTGAAATAGCAGTGTTAATTCCATTATTGGGAGGAATTGACAATATTATTTCATATACTCATTGTGTTTCCCGGATTAGATTAGTTTTAAAAAACAATACAAAAGCGAATTCAAAGGAAATAGAAGGATTAGATAATGTTAAAGGAACGGTTCAACCAATTGGGCAATATCATATTGTAATTGGACCTGATGTCAATAATTATTTTGCTGAATTTAAAAAATACTTAACTTCTAAAACAGAAAAATTAGAAGAAAATATAACAAATGAATCAACAGTAAAAAAAGGAAAATGATATCAACGATTATTACAACATTTTTCAGAAATATTTATTCCCATAGTCCCAGCCTTAATAGCAGGGGGATTAATTTTTGGATTTCGTAACATTTTAGAAGCAAATTGAAATGGGGAAGGAACTTCATTGGTAAGTATTTCAGGATTTGCTAAAGGTTAGATGATTTTTTGTGAATTCCAGCTCAAGCTGTCTTTTGATATATTCCAGTTACAATTTGTTGATCAATATTTGCCAAAATGGGAGGTTCGCCAGTTCTTTGGATTATGATCGTTACACTAATTATTATTGTACTTAACAAACTTAGTAATTTATTCATATCTATATCTATTCCTTTCATTTATGCTTATAGTTAACTCTCTAAAATGTAATATCATTTTTAAAGTTTGTATTAATTAAATAGTAACACATTTTATAAAAATTAATAGAATATAGTGTTCATCTTCTTTTACACAGTATTAATAACATTATCTTTTCCATACTTAGTTACAACGACTGCAAAATAAAATAATGTTTTCTTTCCATTAAAAAATTAACTCCTTTCTGAGTTGGTTTGTTACACTTCATATTGCATTTTACAACTTTTAATCTAATTTTAATCAATTTCAACGTCATATTTCTTTTTAATTTCATTATAAAAAAAATCATTTAATATTTTTCAATTATCTGTTTGCTTTTCTTCTTGTGTTGCTAAAATTCAATAAGCAAAAGCTTCAGCAAATAATTCCGCATTATTTTCTGATCTATAGCGATATTCTACTATACTAAATAAATTTTCAAATAAAAAATTTACTAATCAACTAATAATATTAGGTTCTTTTACATCATCATAATTGTATCGAGCATACTTGGAATTGATAATTGAATAAGCAAGCTCTTTTTTATTTTCTCAAGATTCATCTTCTTTATCCTTTGCTTTTGCTAAATATGTAATTAAATAATCACTTGGTAAAATATTATAATATATCTCTTTATTTAAAAAAACTTGCTTAAACTTATTTCATCTTTTAATAAATTTCGGTATCCCTTTTTAAACGAAAAATATGTTTCAAATGCATTCGCAAATTCATGTGCTATTATATGAAGATTGGTTTTATTATTAGTGGAAAAATAATTTTGGTCTTTAGCTAAAACACCAATCGCCACAGTATTAACAAAATCAAACATATCAAACGTTATTGCAGGAGAATATAAAATATCATTATTTGTTTTAACAAAATGATTATAAGTACATCCCATACCACACATTTGTGTTCTAATTACATTTAATTTTTTATTTAATGTGAATAATCATTCTGGTCATAAATCAGAATACATAAAATAGTTTTCATATTTTGAGGCATCAACAACAGAAATTTTTTTCACTATATTATTTAAAGTTTTTAAACCATATGCTTTTACAAATTTATTCATTAAATTAACAAAATCACGTTCTGCACCAGTCGTATCTGTTACAAAAGGAACTTTTTGATTATCATCATCAAGATAAGAATATGCTTTTACTCTTGTATATGTTTTTAATGTTGATACTTCAACATTATTACTTTCAAAATTTTCAATAACTGCTTGAAAATCTTGAAAAAATTCATTTTCAAAATTACTTGTTGATAATTTATCTTCTTTTTCATAAGAACTTATGGCAACAAGTTCTGGCATCATAGTAACAAAACTTGTGGCAGTTAATAAACTTAAAATTTTTTTCATTCTATTTGTGTCCTTTCTTTTTTTATTTATTATTTTTTAGAAACCATACTACAATTGTTTGATATTAAATGATTAATATAAAAATAAAATTTATTTTTATAATTTAATTATTAACAACCTAAACCTTTTCATTTTGATTTAGTAATTTTATTATACATAAATATTAAATATAATATATTATTACTTAGTTAATAGTTTTAATTGCATTTGCAATTACAATTTACAAATAAAAAAATGTTTTTTCTTAAAAAGAAAAAACATTTTTTTATGCATGGGGACTAAAAGGGTCAATAACTGTTAAAGTATCTGGTTCTTCTTTTTCTCGCATTTTTCGATCAATTTTATAATAACTATTATTTGACATTTTAATTCATTCAATAATATCTTTTACTTCAGCTAATTCTTCATAAAAGTCAATAATAAATCAATCATAAAATTTATAAGTAACTAAATCACCAACTGTATTGGCATGCTGTGCTAATTTATTTGTTAATTCAGCAAAATATGCTCGTTTTGTTTGATAGGTTTCCATTAATTCAATAATATTTTTAATATCTTTATATTCTTCAGCAATATTTTTAATCTGATAATGTCCATCGCGGTCTAAAACAAAATTCATAATTCGACGTTGATGTAAAACTTCATCTTGTGTTTGAACTTGGAAATAATGGCTAAAACCAGGAAACCCTAACTTATCAGCGGCTGAACTTAAATTATAGCAAAAGAATTGCATTTTGATGTGTTCATCAATATAATGTTGTAAATCTTTTTCAATGTCGTTTGTTAACATAATTTTTCCTCTCTTTCTATTCTTATTGTACACTCTTAAAAGTTAATTATTCTCATTTTAATTTAAAAGCAATTTTTTTATTAAAGTAATAAAATTGATTTTCTTTAAATTGGAATTTTGATATTTCAATTTTTTTTGCTTTTGGATTAATTTTTAATTCATCAAAAGCAATTAAATCATTCAAATCAAGATCAAAAATTGTTGTTTTTTGTTCATTAATATGAGGATAAAATTGATACCACCTCGTTTTAATTTCATTTGCCTTTTCAGGAGTATGAATAATAGCATTTAATAATAGTTCCAATTGTTTTTTCGTTAAGGTAAAATAATTATTATCATCAGGTTTTGATAATATTAATGTTGTTTGTTGTAAAATTTTACTTAAATTAAATTTAAAAGTTTGATTAACAACTAATTCATCAATAAATTTATTATTTGTTCCTGGTAAAGCAACTATTTTAAAACTATAATTAATAACTTCGTGCTTGCTTGCTTCTTGTTCATTTGTTTTAACATATTTTAATTCAAAATATTTTTCAAAAGGTTCACCTTGATATCCTAAGAATTCCATAACTTTTGTCTTAATGACTACTGGTAATTTATTAACATAATTATCTTCGCCAATAATGATACTATTATTTAAATATTTTTCAAATTTTCATGTTTGCAAACTATGAAAATCAACATATTCTTTTTCATACATAAATCCATTTTTGCGGAATTTTTTCGGCGCTCCTCATTGCGCATAAATTGCTAATCCTAAACCAATTAGGGAAATTAAAATTAAGACCGTATAATCTAGCGTACGATGATTTTTAATAAATAAACTTGTGTCATCATCACGTTGTGTTTCTAAAATAAAACGAATCAAATTTCATAAAAAGAAATAAAAACCAGTTTGCACCCCGCTACGTGTGATTGCATAACGCCCCGGATTATTTAATTTTGTTAATGCAGCACTATCATTATGTCATCATTTTTTAATTATATTGGTAAAACCAGTTTGTTCTTTTGAACTATCTATTTGCCCACTTTTTTTATCCATTTCATCTAATTGCTTTTGGTTTGGTACATAGTTAAAATATGCTTTATCCCAAACTTTTTTTCAAGTCATTTTATCAGGTTTAAGATATTTTCGATTAAAAAAATGAATAAAATTATATTTTAAATCAAAAGGATATTCTTTAGGGTCTTTTTTCCGTGGTTTTTTACTAAATAATTGTCCAGCAACAGGAATAAAAAAAGTAATAAATAATCATGCTAAGAAATTAAAGAATGATTCATATAAAAAGATCGGTTGGCGAAAGACAATTTCACCAAGGTTATTTGTTTCTGGTGATAAACCATCTCACTGCCATAAGTTATCCCGAATAAAAGCCGGTAATCAACATAATGAATCATATGAAGTAACACTTCCTAATAATTCATGATTAAAAAAATTACCTCAACGACCTAATACTTGTCCTAATAAAATGTTTGGAATAATACAATCCGTATAAACTCAAAGTGAAACTTTTTCTTTTCGACCAACAATACCAAAAACAATTAAGCCAGTAATTGTTCCGAACAAAACACCACCATGAATACTCATCCCAGCTTTTCAAAACGCAAATAAAGACCAAAATGGAACATCACCTGGTTCTAAAATTCAAGGATGATTAACATCATTATTAAATTTTCCAAAAAAACTTGCTCCAAATAATGAAAATGGAATAATAGTAAAAATTGATCAAATTAATGGTTCAATCGGAACCTTTTTTAATTTTAGTCGAATAAAACAGACTAAAACCGAACAAATCATTCCTATTGTAATAAAAACAGCATACACACGAATTAATCCGCCATATGTTGCCAAAATATTATGTGGTGTATTACTTGGCGTAATTCATTCTGGATTTGGTGGTACGCTTGTTAATAATAAACTGTTCATTTATTTTTTCACTCCTTAAGTGTTTTTATTTTCTAAATTATAAAACAATGCATAATTATTATATACCAAGTTCAAATAAAAAAGTCTATTTATTTTTAGGACTTAATTGTAATCTTACTTTTTTTAAATTATAATTTACCTAAAACAATATTACTTTTTTAGAAAGCGATGTGAAATAACAAATGACTAGCACTGCGTTATCAGAAACAGCAGTTAATAAAATTAAAGCACTTCACCAAGAACATATACAAAATCATTATCGAAAAATTACTAGTTTTTGACGTAAATCAATCATTGTTGATGTTATTTTCAGTTCATTAATCTTAATTTTTACTACTGCTTTATTTATTGGTATTATACTTACTTTTATTGCTAATAATAATGACCCTGCACTTACATTTTATTTAATATACTTACCTTTACCGCTGTTAGTAATAACAATTATTGTTTATATGTTGATTAAAGCCGGTGCTATTAGTATTAGTCTTTTTCTTAATCGATTAGATTATAATGAATATTACCGAATTGCAATTGCTGATCTTTGAAAAGATGAAGTTATTTTAGATGAAATAAGTAATAATTTTAAGATTATCCCAGAACCCAATTTCACTAGTTTTAGTAAAAATCCCAAAAAAAATAATTTATTACAACAAAGTTTAATTCGCGTTAGTAGCTTAGAAGAAAAAATTGATAATAAAGTTATCAATGGCACAATAAAAAATAATACCTTTTCATTAGGTATTATTACGGTTCGTAAAACAATGGTTTTTTTAAAAACATTAATTTTTTGTCTTTTTATTGTTTTAATTGTTTTAGCTTCGCTTTCTAATAGTAAATCAAAAGACCAAAAAACATCAAATAGTATTGCAAATGGAATTAATATCACCTATTTATTATTATGAATTGAAATGAAGCGTTCTGAAAATTACTTTTTCTTTGCAGCTACTTTACCAAAAAACCTTGAAATTGAAGCCAATATTGTACCACACCAAAGTAAATTTAAAAAATTTATTTTAAATAATATAAAGAAATTGAATTATAAGGAACAGAATTTCCTAATCTTTTTGATACTAATACAACAGACCATATAAAATTACGTAAAATTTTAACCCCAAAAGCAATGGCTAATTTAATCGATAATAGTAACAAATATCAAGAAGTTTTATCAATGTCATTTGTTAATAAAGATAAATTTACTCTTTTATTAGATAAATACTTCTATAGCACAAAAGCCCACCATCAAAACCAAATTTGAAAACCAATAATTGCAAGAAATAGAAATATCCAAAATTGTATTGATGACTTAATTACTAAAATTGAACTAGATTTATTTCATTTAAAAAAGGGTTTGATTATTTAAATGGTTTTGACATTAAATAATCAAACACAAGAAATTGATAAGGATTAATTTTTTTATCAAAAGTTGAGTAATTGTTATACATCTTTTTTTCAGGCAATAAATTATCTGGCATTGGAATTGTTTGCGCAAATAAATTGATTAATACTAAAAATTTGTTTTGTTTATAATAACTATAAAAGCTTAATATTACTGGATTAATTTCAACAAATTCAATCTCGCCATAACTAAAGGCAAGATTATTTTTGCGAAGTTGAATTAACATTTGATAAGCTTTAAAAATTGATTGTGGACTATGATAATCTTTTTCTCAATTAATTTTTAAATAATTCATATTAACATCAATTCATGGTTTATGTGTACCAAACCCAGCAAATTGCTGATTATTTCATTGCATTGGAGTACGAGCATTATCGCGTGAACGTGCACTTAATACTTTTAAAATAGCATCTGGTTGTTCTCCTTCATTTTGAAGAATGTGATAATAATTAATTGATTCAACATCTTTTAACTGTTCAATCTTGGTATAATTATTATTTTCCATACCAAATTCTTATCCTTGATAAAGATATGGCGTTCCTCGTAGTAACAAGACAACAGCTGCTAAAGCTTTAGCTGATTCAAAACGATAATTTTCCGGATCACCAAAGCGTGATAATGCTCGTGGTTGATCATGATTATTTAAAAAATTAGCTAACCAACCACCTGCTGCTTGCACCGAGCTCTGTCATTCCTTAATTTTTGCTACTAGTTTAGCCGGCTCATAGGGCGCTAATTTTCATTTTTCATTATTTAAATAATCAATTTTTAAATGATGGAAAGTAAAAGCCATATTTAATTCTTGGGCCACTGGCTTTGTATATAAAATTGCTTGTTTTATTGATGTTGATGATAACTCACCAACAGTAATAATATCATTTGTTTTCAAATAAGTATTTTGAGTCATTTCTTGCAAATATGTATGAACTTGTGGTGTGTCAGTATAATATTTCCGACCATCACCAGTTAAATCATTTTCAAAAGTATTTGGTTTACCAATTAAATTAATAACATCAAATCGTAACCCTCGAACTCCTTTTTGTAATCAATAGTTAACAATTTGATAAATATCTTGGCGTAGACTTTCATTCGTTCAATTTAAATCAGCTTGTGTTTTATCAAATAAATGTAAATAAAACATTTTTAATTTATTATGATATTCTCATACTGAACCACCAAACTTACTTTGCCAATTATTTGGGCAATTTGCTTTGTCACCAGGAAGAAAGAAGAATCGTTGCAAATAATCTGGATTTCCTGTCTGTGCTTTTTGAAATCATTCATGTTCTGTTGAGCAATGATTAAAAATCATATCCATCATAATAAAAATGTTCCGTTTTTTTGCTTCTGTAACTAGCATTTCAAAATCATCCATTGTTCCAAAAAGCGGATTAATATTTTTGTAATCTGAAACATCATAACCATTATCTTTTTGTGGTGACACATAAATTGGATTTAATCATAAATAATTAACTCCTAGCATTGCTAAATAATCTAATTTTTGAATAATTCATTGTAAATCACCAACACCATCATGATTGCTGTCATAAAACGATTGTGGGTGAATTTCATACACAATCGCTTCTTGAAAATTTATTTTATTCATTGATAATCTCCTTTATCGTTTCAAAGATTTATTTATTAATATTCTCAACCACTTTTGGTTGTTTTTTAAAACTAATTAAACTTGTCCCCTTAACTTGTAATATTTCATCTCGTAATTTTGTAAAACGTGGAAGTTTTTCTAAAAATCATGTTAAGGCCATTGTTACGCTCATTGTTAGTAATGCACTAAGAATAAATCACGTATACCCCGTACCGATAAATGTTTGAACACCTTGGATTTGACTAAATGATTGAATTGATAAAATTCCTAATCATGCCCCATTTCCAATTCCATTTGAAGTTACGCCTGCAACGGTTAAAAGACTGCACCCCAAAAAGTAAGTAAAATTAAAAAAGAACTTTACTAAACTTTTAGAGGAGGTGGATTTTTTAATGGCAGGAAAAGAACAAAAATTTAAAACATATACTGCAGAATTTCGAAAAAATACAGTAAAAGAAATTGAACAAACATCGCTTACTTATATTGCACAAAAATATAAAGTAAATATAAAAACACTTGATTCATGACAAAGAAATT
>NZ_RCOO01000002.1:0-26545 GCF_003987485.1 Spiroplasma endosymbiont of Megaselia nigra | reverse complement strand
AGTTTTCATTCTTTATTAAAAAAAGCAACAATTCATAACAATATTTACTTATCGCATGACGAATATATTAATGATGTTAAAAAATGAAATAAATGATATTCAAGCCGCAAAGAAAAAGATATAATAAATAAAAGTTTATAAACCTTTTTTACTAATACTTACTTTTTGGGGTGCACTCTAAACTGCTATAACTGTTATCATAGAACTACCTGTAATTGTTACAATAGGCAATAAACTTAATAGTTTTTTCATAACTTAATAACTCCTCTCTTTAAAATATTTTTTTATTTTATTTAGAATAATAAGAGTTAATAGTCAATATATATTTTAAGTAAGATAATTATACTATATTTTTATTTGTTATTAGCAATTTTTTCGATAATACTTACATTAATAAATATTATTGTAAAACTTTATCACTTTCCACAATAAAAAACAATTTACACCATAAAATGTTAATAATGTGGAAAACAATAAAAATAATCAATAAAAACAATGCTTTTAAAGATAATATAAAAAATATTTAATGTGGAAAACTATTAATTTTTATTAATTTTGCTCATTTTTTAATACTTTTCCACATCTTTTATTTATAATTAATAACGATAAAAACTATTGGAGATGAAATTAATGAACACAAAAGAATTATGGATTGAAGTTAAAGAAATATTATCTCGTGATGAATCAGTTTCCCCAGAAATTTACAACTACTATATTAGTGACACAAACTTATATACTGTATCTGATAATAACTGCTTAATTACAACAAAATCAGAAATTGCAATTGGTGTTTTTGAGGCAGGATTAAATGAAAAAATTAAAAATATCTTAAAAAAACTGACTGGAATCCAATATAATATTTCTTTTGAATTAGAAAAAAATATTAATAAACAAGCTTCTGTAATTAGTAAAATTGATACATTAACAGAAAACAATAACATTGCTTATTATGAAAATTATACTTTTGAAAATTTTGTTCGTGGAGATTCTAATCACGAAGCAATGCAAGCAGCTTTAGCAGTTGCTCTAGATCTTGGAAAAAAATGAAATCCATTATTCATATATGGAGACTCTGGACTAGGAAAAACACATTTATTACACGCAATTGAAAATAAGGTAAATGAAATATATAAAACAAATAACCGAGTAAAATATTTAAAAGCTTATGAGTTTGGAAAAATTGCTATGGATATTTTAAATCAAGGACATGAAATTATTGAAGCTTTTAAAACATCTTATGATATTTACGACTGTTTATTAATTGATGACATACAATTATTAGCAAAACGCAATAAAACAAATGAATTATTTTTTCATATTTTTAACTCATATATTGAAAAAAATAAACAAATTGTAATTACTTCTGATAAATATCCTGATGATCTAGGTGGTTTTGAATCTAGAATTATTTCTCGTTTTTCATATGGTTTAAGTATTGGTTTAGATTCACCAGATTTTGAAACAGCTCTTAAAATATTAGAACAAAAACTAAAACATCAAAATAACTTAGAATTATTTTCAGAAGAATCACTAGAATTTATTGCTTTAAATTTTAACAGTGATGTTAGAAAGTTAGAAGGAGCAATTAAGCGATTATTATTTTTAGCTGTTATGAACAAAAAACCAAATGAAATTATTACATTAGCTGATGTTGAAAAAGCATTTAAAAATGCTCCTCTGCAAAACAATGAAAAAATTACCACTAAAAAAATTAAACAAATTGTTGCTGATAATTATAATATTACTATCAAAGCAATGATGAGTAAATCACGAATTAGTAATGTAATGCAAGCACGACAATTAGCAATGTATTTTTGTCGAACATTATTAGATGAACCATTCACAAGAATTGGAACTGAGTTTGGTGGTAAAGACCACACAACTGTTATGAATAGTGTTAAAAAAGTTGAAGCACATATTAGCACAAACAAAGAATTTAAACATTTAGTAAATGCAATTCGTAGAAAAATTGAAGGAAAATAGCACAATGTTTTCCACGCTTGTTTTTTAATAAAAAATAATATTATTTAAAACTTTATCAAGTTTTCCACATTTTCTACATTATAATACTAATAAATAAAAAACAATATTTTAACAATAGTATATAATTATTTATATATTACAGAATATACTAAAGTAAGGAGTAACAAAATGATTGTAAACATTAAAAGAGATAAAATATTAGATGAATTATTGAAAATAAGTCGAATAATTTCTCAAAAGACTTTAATTCCTTCACTACTAGGAATTTTAATTGAAGTTAAAAAAGACAAAATTACTTTTACTACTTCTGATGGTGATATATCAATTAAATCAGAAATTATGGGCACTGATTTAAGTATTACTCGAATTGGAAGTGTCTTAATTAAAAATAAATTTATTGTTGAAGTTATTCGTAAAATTGAAGATGAATTTATTACCTTGGAAGTAGTTGAGGGTAATTTAATTAAAATCAAAGCAAGTAATTTTGATTCAGTTTTAAATACATTAAACTCAGCAGATTATCCACATTTATCATTTGAAACAGAGGGTAAAGAAATAAATTTTACAAGTATAGTATTAAAAGAAATTATTTCACAAACAAGTTTTGCAATTGGAGAAAAAGAAAAAAGAATAGTTTTTAATGGTTTAAATATTAAAACAGATCAAAATAATAAAGAATTAATAATTACTGCCACTGATTCATTTCGATTATCATGTAAAAAGATTGCTTATAGTAATAATTATAATTTTGATGTTATTATTCCTGGAAAATTTATTAATGAAATTGGCCGTTTAATTTCAGAAAATGACCAAGAAATTAAAATGAAAATTACTGATAAGTCAGTTAGTGTTATTATTAATAATACAATTGTTCAAACAAAAATTATTGAAGGAAAATATCCTGATACAAGTAAAGTTATTCCAACTTCCTTTAATACTTCATTAACAATCAATAATCGTGAACTAATTAAAATTATTGAGCGAGCTAGTGTTTTATCAAATGAGGCGATGACAACAATTGTTACATTAAAAATAAAAGAACAAAAAGTTTTAGTTACTTCATTTACGCAAGAAATTGGTAACACAGAAGAAGAAATTAAATATTTTAAAGTTGAAGGAGCAGACCAAACAATTTCTTTTAATTCAAAGTATATTTTGGATGCTTTAAAAGCCTTTAAAACAAAAGAAATTACAATTAAAATGATTGATGAAACAAAACCATTAATTATTACTGCTAATGATGATCCAACATTACAACAATTAGTTTTACCAATTCGATCATATTAAAAACTCATTATTGAGTTTTTTTTATTTTATAACTTTTTTATAGGGTTAAATTAGACACTAAAAATATAAAAATATTTTTTAGAATATTTAAAAATATATTTGATAATTTAGCCCTAAAATTAGGTAATAATGGTAAAATAAAAGAAAGCAGAAATGGAGAGAATTATTTATGGGTGATAATTATAATTCAGAATCAATTCAAATTTTAGAAGGTTTAGAAGCAGTTCGAAAACGACCAGGGATGTATATTGGGGCGACAAATGCTAGAGGCCTACATCATTTAGTTTGAGAAATTGTTGATAACTCAATTGATGAAGTTTTAGTTAATTTTGCTAATAAAATTAAAATTATCATTAATAAAGATGAATCAATTACAGTTGTTGACAATGGCCGTGGAATTCCAATTGAAATTCACCCAAAAACAAAAGTTTCAACATTAGAAACTGTTTTTACTATTTTACATGCAGGAGGAAAATTTGATTCAAATACATATAAAATTTCTGGTGGCTTACATGGAGTAGGAGCTAGTGTTGTTAATGCTTTAAGTAAATATTTAAAAGTTGAAGTTAGAAAAAATAATAAAAAATATGTAATGGAGTTTCATAATGGTGGTCAAATTTTAACACCAATTAAAGAAGTTGATTCAACTTCAGAAACTGGAACAACAGTAACTTTTTTACCAGATGAAAAGATTTTTAAAGAAACAACAATTTTTAGTTTTTCAACAATTCAAAATCGAATTAAACAATTAGCTTTTTTAAATAAAGGATTAGAAATATCATTAGTTGATTTACGAGAAGATGATGAAGAAAAAATGGTTGTTTATCAATTTAATAATGGAATTAAAGATTATGTTTTAGAATTAAATAAAACAATTGGTACGCCACTAAACGATGTTTTTTATGTTGAAGAAATAGAAGATAATATTGTTGTTGAATTTGGGTTACAATATAATGACAATTATTCAGAAAATATTTTTTCTTTTTGTAATAACATTAATACCCATGAGGGTGGAACCCACGAAGAAGGTATTAAATTAGCCATTGTTCGTGAAATAAATAATTATTTTAAAAATATTAATAAAAATAATAAAGGTAACGAAGATAAATTTACTTGAGATGACATTAAAGAAGGAATGACAACAATAATTTCTATTCGTCATTCGGATCCGCAATATGAAGGTCAAACTAAAACAAAGTTAGGAAATAGTGAAGTTAAAAAAATTGTTTCTAATATTGTTGCAAAAGGATTAAGTAGTTATTTGTTAGAAAATCCAGAAGATGCAAAAAAAATTATTGAAAAAATAAGTTTATCATTAAAAGCAAGAATTGCTGCACAACGTGCAAAAGAAACAACACGTCGTAAGACCGTAATGGATAGTTTTTCATTACCAGGTAAATTAGCAGATTGTGAAACAAAAGATGCTAAAATAGCTGAACTTTATATTGTTGAAGGGGATTCTGCTGGTGGAAGTGCTAAATCTGGTCGAAATCGAAAATTTCAAGCAATTTTACCATTACGAGGAAAAATTTTAAATGTTGAAAAAGCAAAACAAATTAAAATATTTGAAAATAATGAAATTAATTCAATTATTACCGCATTACGAGCAGGTATTAAAGATAATTTTAATGATAAAAAATTACGTTATCAAAAGGTAATTATTATGACTGATGCTGATGTTGATGGTGCACATATTCGAATTTTATTATTGACATTTTTTTATCGTTATATGAAAGATTTGATTGAAAATGGCAATATTTATATTGCTCAACCACCACTATACAAAATTCAAAATGTTAATCAGATTCAATATGCTTATAGTGATAATGAATTAGAACTTTATAAAGAAGAATTATTAAAACAAAATAAAAATTATACAATTCAACGTTATAAAGGATTAGGAGAAATGAATCCAGAACAATTATGAGAAACAACAATGGATCCAGAACGGCGTTTATTATTGAAAGTTTCTGTTAATAATGCATTTGAAGCAAATTTAATTTGTAATGAATTAATGGGTGAAAATGTTGAACCACGAAAAAAATTTATTCGTGAAAATGCAAAATATGTTAAAAATTTAGATGTCTAGAAAGGAGATATAATGATGAAATCAGAAAATGATGGATATGATTATGATGGTAAAATTAGTGATATTGATATTGCTGATGAAATGAAAAATGGCTTTTTAGATTATGCAATGTCAGTTATTGTTTCACGTGCAATTCCTGATGTTCGTGATGGATTAAAACCAGTTCATCGCCGTATTATTTATGCAATGTGAGATTTAAAAATGACTTACGATAAACAACATAAGAAATCAGCTCGAATTGTTGGTGAAGTAATTGGGAAATATCATCCCCATGGTGATACTGCTGTTTATGAAGCAATGGTTCGGATGGCACAAGATTTTTCTTATCGTTATCCTTTAATTGATGGGCATGGAAATTTTGGTTCAATGGATGGTGATGCTCCAGCGGCAATGCGATATACGGAAGCGAAAATGAGTAAAATTGCTGGTGAACTAATCAAAGATATTAAAAAAGAAACAACAATTTTTATTGACAATTATGATGGCAGTGAAGAAGAACCGACTTTTTTACCAGGATATTTTCCAAATTTATTAGTTAATGGTGCTAGTGGAATTGCTGTTGGAATGGCAACTAATATTCCACCTCATAATTTGAATGAAGTAATTGATGGTGTTATTGCGGTAACAAAAAATCCTGAAATAACAACTGTTGAATTAATGAAAATTATTAAAGGACCTGATTTTCCAACGGGAGCATTAATTACGGCTGGAAACGGCTTAATTAAAGCTTATGAAACAGGAAATGGAGCAATTACAATTCGTTCAAAAATTGATATTGAAGAAAATAATAATAAAAGACGAATTATTGTGTCAGAGATTCCATATCAAATTAATAAAGCAAAATTGTTGGAACGAATTGCAGAATTAATTCGCGACAAAATTATTAATGGAATTAGTGATCTTCGTGATGAATCAAACATGAAAGGGGTTCGTATTGTTTTAGAATTAAAACGTGATGCTCAAGAAAATGTTATTTTAAATAAGTTATATAAATTAACACCACTTCAAACTAATTTTTCGTTAAATATTTTAGCATTATACAAAAACCAACCAAGAGTAATGGGTTTAAAACAAATTTTAAAATATTTTATTGAACATCAAATTGATATTATTATTAAACGTAGTCAGTTTGAATTAAAGAAAAATCGTAATTGTTTAATCATTTTAGAAGGATTAAAAATTGCGCTTGATAATATTGATGAAGTAATTACAATTATTAAACAATCACAAACAACACAGATTGCATCAAATGCTTTAATTAATAAATTTAATTTGGTAGTTGAACAAGCACGAGCAATTTTAGAAATGCGCTTACAAAGATTAACTGGATTAGAAATTGAAAAAATTATTAATGAAATTAAAGATATTAAAGTATCAATAACTGAATTAGAAGAGATTATTAATAATAGTGAAAAACAAATTGACATTATGATTACGGAATTAACAGAAATCAAGAAAAAATATGGTGATGAGCGGCGTAGTCACATTATTAAGGAAGAGTTAACAGAAATTGATCCAGAAGAATTAATTCGCCGGGAAGACATTTTAATTATGTTAACACAAGATGGTTATGTTAAACGAGTAGCTGATGATACTTTTAAATTACAAAATCGTGGTGGAAAAGGGATTATTGGTTTAGCAAATATTGAAGATAGTTTAAAGAAAATTATTAGTGCTAATAGTATTGACTCATTATTAATTTTTTCAAATTTTGGAAAAGTGTATAAATTACGAGCTTATCAAATTGAAACATATTCACGACATGCACGGGGGTTACCAATTATTAATTTAATCGCAATTGATAAAACAGAAAGCATTCAAACAATTATTGCTATAGATGAGTCAATTTCAACAGAGGATAATTTATTTTTTGTGACAAAAAAAGGTCTTATTAAAAAAACAAAGATAAGTGAATTTAATCAAATTCGTCAAACAGGAAAAGTAGCAATTGAGTTAAAAGATAATGATGAATTAGTAAGCGTGATTATTACAAAAGGACATGATGATGTTATTATTGGAAATAATATTGGAAAAGTAATTCGATTTAATGAAGAAGAAATTAGGCCAATGACACGACAATCAGTAGGGGTTAAAGGAATTGCTAACGATGCTGTTGGAGAAACCATTGGGATGAGTTCAGGACGGTCTGCGAAATATGTTTTATCAGTAACTGAAAATGGTTATGCGAAAAAAACAGCAATTGAAGATTATCGTTTGACAGGACGAAATACTAAGGGTGTTAAGTCAATGAACTTAACAGATAAAACAGGATATTTAAAATTTGTTCAAGCTGTAAATGGTGATGAAGATATTTTAGTAGGAACAAAAAAAGGAAATATTATTCGTGTTTCGCTAGAACAAATTCCATTATTTGGCCGAACAACATCGGGTGTTAAAATTATGCGATTAGAACAAGATGATAAATTAGAAGTTATTGAAATTTTAAAAAAGAAAATTAACATTGAAGGAGAAAGATAAAAATGTTAGATCAGAAAAAAATTGTTGAAAATTTTGACGAAATAATGAAGAAATTAAACCGCCGTTATGATGATTTTTCATATTTACAAGATATTAAAAAATTATCAGTTCAACGTCGCGAATTAATTGTTAAATCAGAAAAATTAAAAGAAAAACGAAATCTTGAATCAAAAAAAGTTGGAACTTTAATAGCAGAAAAAAAAGACCAAGAAGTACAAACAATTAAAGAATTAATTAGTACTATTAAACAAGAAATGGAAGTAATTGATGAACAACTAAATAAAGTTGAAGAAAAAATTAAAGCAATTTTAGAAGTTACGCCTAACGTTCCAGATGATTCAGTTCCTAGTGGGAAAGATGAAAACGATAATGTGGAAATTCGTAAATGAGGTAAAATTACAAATCATAAGAAAGTAAAAGAACATTGAGAAGTAGCGACAGCATTAGACTTAATTGATTTTGATCGGGGAACTAAAATATCAGGTTCACGTTTTGTAGTATATAAAGGAATGGGAGCTAAATTAGAACGTGCTTTAATGAACTTTATGTTAGATGAACATGCAAAACGAGATTATATTGAAATTGAACCACCAATTTTAGTACAATCACAAATTATGTATGGAACAGGAAACCTGCCAAAATTTAAAGAGGATTTATATTATATTGAAAAAGATAATTTATATTTAATTCCAACTGCAGAAGTACCAGTAACTAATTTATACCGTGAAGAAATTTTGGAGAAAGATCAGTTACCAATTTATCATACTGCTTATACACCATGTTTTCGTCAGGAAGCTGGTTCTGCTGGACGTGATACAAAAGGAATTATTCGTTTACACCAGTTTAAAAAGGTTGAAATGGTTAAGTTTACTACCGAAGAAGCTTCATTTGAAGAATTAGAAAAAATGGTATTAGATGCAGAAAATATTCTTCAATTATTAGAAATTCCATACCGTGTAATCTTGTTGTGTTCAAGTGATATGGGATTTTCTTCAACAAAAACATATGATGTAGAAGTATGAATGCCTGGTCAGAATAAATATCGGGAAATTTCGTCTTGTTCAAATTGTCTTGATTTTCAAGCACGTCGAATGAAATTACGTTATCGTGATGATAATAATGAAATAAAATATGTTCATACTTTAAATGGATCAGGTTTAGCAATTGATCGTTTAATTGCTGCCATTTTAGAAAATTATCAAAATGAAGATGGGACTATTACAATTCCAAAAAAATTGCAACCTTATTTTCAAGGTCAAACTGTTATTGTTTAAAATGTTTCACGTGAAACATTGCAGTTTTTAATAAAAAGGATATGCAAAATAAAATTCTATGCTATAATTACTTATGTCATTACAATAGTTACATTTGAAATTGGTCAGGACCGGAAGGTAGCAGCCATAAGACTAAGGACTATGTGTAATGACATTTTTTATGATAAGGGTGAATTTATGACAGATACTAAATTAATTTTCAATAAATTATATAAGTTATCACAACGAGCATATAAGAAAAAAAATGTTCCAATTTCTGCATTAGTTGTTGACCAAAATGGTAAAATTATTGCCATTGGATATAATAAAACAACAAAAAATTTAGTAACAACACACGCTGAGATTTATGCTTTAAATCAAGCATGTCGAAAAAAACGAACAAATAAAATTAGTGATTGTTCAATATGAGTTACTGTTGAACCATGTATGATGTGCCTAGGAGCAATAATTAATTCAGGAATTAAAGTTATTAATTATTATTTATCAAATGAAAAATATGGTTTTTTAAAGTCTAATCATACTTTTGATGTTTCAAAATTAAAAGTTCAACATGTTAGAAAACATGAGGAAAATATGATTTTAAAAGATTTAATGAAGAAATTTTTTGAACAATTAAGATAGAATATTTGTAATTAAAGGAGTAAAATAAAGTTATTATAACAATAATATTGGACGGGAGCATAAAAAATGGATTATATTTCTTTATATCGTAAATATCGACCAAATAATTTTGATAAAATTGTTGGACAAATTGAAATTAGAAAAGCTTTAAAAAATGCAATTATAAATAATACATTTTCGCATGCATATTTATTTTCAGGACCACGTGGGACAGGGAAAACTTCGATTGCAAAAATATTTGCAAAAGAAATTAATTGTATTAATTTAGATAAAGGGAATCCGTGTAATGAATGTGCTAGTTGTCAGGAAATAAATCGCGCCGGAGCAGTTGATGTATTTGAAATTGATGCTGCTTCAAATAATGGTGTTGATGAAATTCGAGAAATTAGAAATAACGTTCAGTTACTTCCTACGATGACAAAATATAAAGTTTATATTATTGATGAAATTCATATGTTAACTAATTCAGCTTTTAATGCATTATTAAAAACATTAGAAGAGCCACCACAACATGTTGTTTTTATTTTAGCAACAACTGAAAGTCATAAGATTCCTGCAACAATTATTTCACGTTGTCAACAATATAATTTTCGTAAGATCTCAAAAGTTGAATTAGAAAATAATATTATTAATATTTTACAAAAAGAGGAAATTAAATATGATTTGGCTGCGATTAAAGAAATTGCTCTTTTGGCTGATGGTAGTGCTCGCGATTCATTAAGTATTTTAGAACAAGTAATTATGTTTTCTGATCGAAATGTTACCTTAGAAAATGTAAATATTATTTTTGCAACAGTTTCAAAAACCATTAAATTAAAATTATTAAAAGATATTTTAGAATATAAAACAACAGAAGTTTTAATTGCTAGTAAAAAAATTTATCAAGCGGGTTCTGATTTTGAAATTTTAACATTAAATTTATTAGATATTTTAAAAGAAATTTTTGAGTTTAAACAAACGAATAATTCAATTTTTTTAAATTTATTATCAGAAGAACAAGCAAAAGAATTTGCTGAACAATTAAGTTCAAAAGAATTAATTATGTTACTTGATTTGTTTACTGAAGCAGCAAGCAAAATGCGAAATAGTAAAACACAAGAAATGTATTTTGAATTAATTTTATTAAAAGCTTTAGCAATCTTTGAAAATAATACTAAGAATTTACAGAATTTAAAATTAAGTGATTTAGTGATTTTAGAGCATACAGAGGAAAGAGAAATTAATTATGATAAAATAGAACAAATTTCTAAAAATATAGAAATAATAGAAAATAATTCTGAAAAAGATCAAGTGATACCATTAAAAAACAATGATGAAATAATTCATTTAAAAGAACCGAAATTACCTAATAACCAGCAATTATTTCATAATTTTTCATTATTTAATGATGAAGAACCTAATGATAGTTCTTTTAGTAACATAGAACCACAACAAGATAAAATAATATTAGATAAAAATGATCTTCAAACTAATTTTGAACAAACAAAGGAAAAAGAAAGTTTTCAGTCAGTTGGATCAGAGCAAATTTCTTATGGAAAAGAATTAGAAGGCATAACTGACTTACAAAAATATCGTGACGATATGAAAAATAAAGTTAATATCTATGAATTTTCTAATATTAATTATTCTAATAATCAAATTTTTAATATTTTAATTAAAGCTAGTAAAGAAAAGCGAGAAAAATTTAAAAATAAATTTATGGAATTAATTAACGAAAAAGGTAAAGTAGTTCAATTAGATAAATTAATTAGTTTCTATGATGTTAAATATGCGGCTGCATCAGAACAAGGACTGATTATTGTAACTAATACAAAACCAGAAGCAAATTGAATTAGTTTTGAAATGTGTAATTGAGAATTTCGCAATAAGATTTTCCAAGCATTTGATTTTGATTTTATTATTATTGCCTTAAGTGAAACTGAGTGAACTAGTGTTCGCAATGATTATGTTAAAATTAGACAAGCAAATAAATTACCAAAACCAACATTAATTGATGTTGAAGAGTTTTACCAAAATTTATTAGTTAAACAAATTGATAACTATGAAGAACATAAAGATGTTCTTGAAACTGGTAAACAAATTTTTGATAACATTAAGATAGTAGAATAATTGATTGGAGATTTGAAATGAACTGTGAAGAATTAATTATGGAATTAAAAACTATTTTAGGTGTTGGTAAAAAGACTGCGGAAAGGATTTTTAATAAATTAATTATTAAACCATCATTATTGGAATCATTAGAGCATGTTTTTAATGAAATCAAAAATAATTATCATCAATGCTCAATTTGTTCAACATTAATGCAAAATAATGTTTGTTTGTTTTGCCATAATAATTTATGTGAACAAACAAATCTTTGTGTTGTTAGCAATTTTTTTGATATTATAAAAATTGAAGCAACAAAAGTTTTTAATGGAGTTTATCATGTTTTAAATGGTGAAATTAATGTAAAAAATGGCATTACACCAGATAAATTGACTTTTTCTGCGTTAGAATCCCGAATGAATGATAAAATTATAAAAGAAGTGATTATTGCTGTTGGTGCTACTTTTGAAGGAGAAGTAACAGCTCAATACTTAAAAACATTTTTGTAACCTTTTAATATAAAAATATCACGTTTAGCCCAAGGGATACTAATTGGTGGTTCCTTAGATTATATTGATGAGGTAACATTAAAACAAGCTTTAGAGGGACGTAAAGATGTTTAAGAACAGGGAGTGTAATGATGCTATTTATAACATTAGAAGGAATTGATGGTTCTGGGAAAACAACGATTTCAAAATTATTAAAAGAAAAATTACGGTCAGAAGGATATCAAGTTGTTTTAACACGAGAACCAGGGGGCAATGAAATTGCTGAGCAAATTAGAAATGTTATTTTAAGTAAACATAATTTAGGAATGGACCCATGAACAGAAGCTTTATTATATATTGCTGCTCGTAGGCAACATGTTGTTGAAGATATTTTGCCGGCGTTAAAACGAGGAGAAATTGTAATTTGTGATCGTTTTATGGATTCTACTTCAGCATATCAAGGATATGCTCGTGGATTAGGAATTCGAACATTAGATGAAGTACAATCCATTGTTTTGGGCACAACAAAGCCAGATTTAACTATTTTTTTTGATATTGAACCAACAATGGCAAGTGAAAGAATGAAAGTTCGAAATGAGGTTGAAATGAACCGTCTTGATTTAGAAAAAAATTCGTTTCACAAGAAGGTATATGAAGGGTATCAAGTTTTAATTAGTGAAAATGCAGATCGCATTAAAGTTATTGATGCTAGTAAACCAGTGAATGAAGTATTAGAACAAGTATATTATTATGTTGATGAAATTATTCAAAAAATAAAGGACAAAGAAAATGGATAATTTATTTACAAAAAATGATGTTGAGAAAATGACACTATTTAAAAATTTAATTTTAAAAAATAATTTATCAAATCAACTTTTGATTTCTTGCAATAATAAAGTTAAATTAGAAAAATTTACAACAGAAGTTATTAAATTTTTATTGTGTTTAAAAAAACAAGGAGCAGATTGTGAATGTGATATTTGTCACCGCATTAATAATAAAACTTATTATGATTTAAAAATTAAAGGTGATTTTGAAATAATAATCAAAAAAGAAGCAATTCAAGAAATTATTCAAACCTTTAATTATTCTGCGTTAGAACAAACGGGAATAAAAGTATATGTTATTAATGGTATTGATTTATTAACATTAGAAGCGGCTAATTCATTATTAAAATTTTTAGAAGAGCCTAGTAAAAATACATACGCTTTTTTGTTAACAACTAATAAAACAAATGTTATTGATACTATTAAATCACGTTGTTTAAATATTATTTTAGAAAATACAACTGATTTATTAGAAGTTGACGATTTTAAAAATAAATTTATTTCTACCTTTTTTAACAATTTTGCAAGTAACTCGACAAATAACTTTATTCATATTCGTCAGTTAAATAATTATGATAGTGTTGAATGCCGCCAATTTTTTTTAGCAATTGCTAATGTTTTAAAAAAGAAAGAATGAGAAAAATATCAAATTACAAATCAAGATTTAATTCAAAAACTAAATCATAAAAATAGCAAGTTAATTGAAATTTGTTATACTATTTCCAATTTATTATTGGAAAATTTAAATAAAGAATTAATTTTAGAAAAGGGATTGATTGATTGATATAACGAGGTGTAAAGTGAAAGTTTTAAATGATTTATTAGATTATGAGGGAATTAAAATTAACCAACGAAATGACATGTTTAATTTTTCATTGGATACAGTCCTACTGGCTCGTTTTGCAACATTAAATACAAAAATAAAAAATATTTTAGATATTGGTACTAATAATGCGGCAATTCCGTTAATTTTATCAACTTTAACTTCAGCACCAATTACTGGCATTGAATTGCAAAAAGAAGCTGTACAATTAGCAGAGGAAAATGTTGCATTAAATCATAAAATTGAACAGATTAAAATTATTCATAATGATATTAATGAATATGTTAAAACTAATGCTAATGTTAAATATGATTTAATTGTCTGTAATCCGCCGTTTTTTAAAGTTGATGGAGCAAAATTAAATGAAAAAAATAAATTATTAATTCCAGCACGTCATGAAACAGATGTCACATTAGAAGAGATTATTTTTGCTGCTAAGAAATTAGTTGCAAATCGAGGGTATTTTGCGATTATTCATCGTACAACAAGATTATTAGAAATTACTGCATTATTAATTAAATATGGTTTTAATATTAAGCGACTACAATTTATTCATCCTTTTGTAAAAAGTGAAGCAAATAATGTTTTAATTGAAGCTCGTTTTCAAAGTGGGGCAGGCCTTATTGTTGAAAAACCAATCATTGTTCATAATAAGAATTATCATTATACAGAACAAGTTTTAAAATTATTTCGAAAATAGGTGATAGAAATGGAAACTAAACTTTTAAAACAGAATGAAAAATATGTTATCGGGGTGTCTGGTGGTCCGGATAGTATGTTTTTACTTGACAATATTTATAATAATTCAGAGTTAGATATTAATAATTTCATTGTATGTTTGGTAAATTACCAGAAGCGAAAAGATAGTGACTATGATGAACAAATTGTTGTTGAATATTGCAAAAAACGAAATATTAAGGTCTATGTAAAAAAAGTGACAGCGAAAGACTATGAACAGTATCAGACTAATTCTCATAATTTTCAAGCAGTTGCTCGTAGCATACGATATGATTTTTTTTTACAAATTAGTGAAAAATATTGTTGCGAGGGTGTTTTAATTGCCCATAATTTGACTGATCATATTGAAACATATATTTTGCAAAAACAACGAAATGGGATTGTTGAATATTATGGTCTAAATAAAACTAGTTATTATTATCAATTGTTTAACAAAAAACTAAAAATATTGCGGATTATGTTAGAAATATCAAGAGAAGAAATTATTGAATATTTATTTCATCAGCAAATTAATTATGCAATTGATTCAACTAATATCTTAGCTATTTATAATCGAAATATTATTCGTAATGAAATTCAGGATATTAATTTACAAGATATGTTATTAGAAATTGAGGAAAAAAATAAGGAAAATGAACAATTAAAGTTAGTTGCAAAAAATTATTTGATTGAAAATTTTGGGCAAATTAATGTTACTAGTTTTAATGCTCTTAATAATAATATTCAGTTGCAAAAAATTATTATTTTTAATTATTTTAAAATTAATAAGGTTGTTTATTTAATTAGGAATAAAAAAAGAAAGTTTTTAGATGAAATAATTAAGGAATTAAAAAGTTTAAAACCAAATATTATTCTTAAAATTAATTCAAGATATTCTTTAATTAAATCATATGATAATGTTGAAATTGTTAATAATGAACTTTTAGAATTAACAACAATTCAAATAACACCAACAACTGGATTACCAATAAAATGAAAAGAAAATATTATTAATTGGGGAACTAAAAATAAGTATGATTTTATGATAGCAGCAGCACAATGACCAATCACAATTACGAACGATTTATCTTTGCTAAGAAATGCAATGATTAATAAGATGCGTTTAAATCGTTGATTTATCAAAAATAAAGTACCGCTTTTAGCACGAAAAAGTTATTTTGTATTAGATAAGGATAATAACCTTATTTATGCGAATAATTTAGTTGATTTAAAAATTAATAAATTTATTAATAATACTTTAGCGGAAAAATACAATTTATTTTTTTTTATGATAAAATAGTCTAGAATTGGGTCATTGTTTAAAATGACCGAAAAAGATTAATTTTAAAAGTCTTAATAGAGAGGAAATAGTTATGAATAAAAAAAGAATGTGATTTGCAATTATAAGTTCGTTAATTTTTATTGGTTTGATTATTTTAACAATTGTATTATGAACAAAATCAGATATTACCAAAATTAGCGAAGGGGATATGCAAAAAATTGGTAATACTAAAAAGTATAACAATCAAGATATTGATGAAATTACTATTAAGGCTAATGTTGGTGAAAATACTGTAGTTATGGAAGGAGTAATTCGATATTCTGAGGGTGGTGTTATCAAAACTGTTCGCTATAGTTCGGAATGAAACCGTGAAGGTTTTAGAGCTTATACTTACAAGGACAAAATACCAACAAATACATGAGATGAAAATTTTAAAAATAAATTAAAAGGTGGTCTTGTTTCAGTTGACCGTGAGTTTGTTCCAATGTGACAAGCGATGTTAATACAATTAGTACCATGATTATTAATAATGGGAATCGCTGTCTTTATGATTGCTCGTTTATCAAAAATGTCTGGTGGGATGTCAGGTGCTAATCCCTTTTCAATGGGGAAAAATAAAGCACGTCAAATTCAATCCACTGTTAAATTTTCTGATGTTGCAGGAATTAATGAAGAAAAAACAGAGTTAGTTGAGTTAGTTGATTATTTAAAGAATCCACAGAAATATTCAAGTATGGGTGCTCGTGCTCCAAAAGGAGTTCTAATGGAAGGACCACCAGGTACAGGAAAAACTTTATTAGCAAAAGCTGTTGCTGGAGAAGCTGGTGTTCCATTCTTTTCAATTTCAGGTTCTGAATTTGAAGAAATGTTTGTTGGAGTTGGTGCTTCAAGAATTCGTGAAATGTTTATTGCAGCTAAAAAAGCTGCACCATGTATCATTTTTATTGATGAAATTGATGCTGTTGGTCGAAAAAGAACTGTTTCAATTGGGAGTGGTGCTAATGAACAAACATTGAACCAATTATTAGTTGAAATGGATGGTTTTGGAACTAATACGGGAGTTATTGTTATGGCAGCAACAAACCGAGTTGATGTATTAGACCCTGCCTTATTAAGACCGGGGCGTTTTGACCGCCAAATTCAAATTTCATTACCAGATATTAATGAACGAGAAGCAATTTTAAAATTACATGCTCGAAATAAAGCAGTTTCAACAGAGGTTGATTTTAGACGAATCGCGGAAAGAACGCCAGGATTTTCTGGAGCTCAATTAGAGAATGTTTTAAATGAAGCAGCAATTTTATGTGTTCGTAAGAATTTAAAAATTATTACTGTTAATATTATTGATGAAGCGATTGATCGTGTTGTTGGGGGACCAGCAAAAGAATCACGTAAATATTCAGTAATGGATAAAGATATTGTTTCTTATCATGAAGCTGGTCATGCTCTAATTGGTTTACGTTTAGAAGCAGCTAGCAAAGTTCAAAAAGTTACTATTATTCCACGTGGACAAGCAGGTGGTTATACAATTATGACACCAAAAGAAGAAACAATGTTTCATAGTAAAGAGAACTTATATGCAACAATTACTGGTTATTTAGGTGGGCGTGCATCAGAAGAGATTATTTTTGGAAAAACAAAAATAACAACAGGAGCACATGATGATTTAGAAAAAGCAACTAATATTGCACGTCATATGGTTACTGAATATGGAATGAGTTCTTTAGGATTAGTTCAATTTGAATCACCAAAAGATGAATATACTGGAACAAGAAAACGTTATTCAGAAGATATTGCGGCTAAAATTGATACTGAAGTTCGTAAAATTTTAGATGATTGTTATGTAACAGCAAAAGCATTAATTTCTGAAAATCGTAGTTTATTAGATTTAATTGCTGAAAGTTTAAAAATATTAGAAACAATTACGGCAGAACAAATTGAATATATTGATAAATATCATAAATTACCTGATGAAGTAATTCATGAAAAAGAACGTGCAGCAAAGCATAAAGAAAAAGAAGCAAAAGGTGAAATTTTAGAAGTTAAACCAAAAGAACGAAAAAAAGATCACCCAGAAGATGATAAAAATAATGATCCAAATAAGAAGTAGACTAATTAAGCCTACTTTTTGTTTTACTTTTAACGATGATTATACTATAATTGCAAATGAAAGAAATTTATAAAGGAGTTTAAAGGAATGGACAAAGTAACGAAAGCAATTAGTAATGTTCATAATGTTAAAATGACAGTTGTTGATGCAACTAAATCATTAAACGATATTATTAAATTACATGCAACTAATCCGCTTGCACCAATTGTGTTATCAAGAGTTGTTCTAGCCACTATTTTAATTGGTAGTGATATGAAAAATGCAACTGATAAAATGACAAGTATTATTAATGGAAATGGTCCAATTGGAACGATTATGGCAGAATATACTGGTCATAAAGTACGAGGATTTTGTGCTAATCCACAATTTGATGTTGATGAAATTGATCGTGAACATAATGTTATTTCCCAAGTAGTTGGTACAAATGGTTATTTACGCGTAATGAAAGATTTAGGAATGAAAGAAAGTTTCTCAGGTCAAATTCAATTAATTTCTGGTGAAATTAATTTAGATTTTACTTATTATTTAGCACAAAGTGAACAAATTAAATCAGTTATTGCATGTTCAATTAAAATGAATGAAGATAATACAATTGCAAAAGCAGTTGGTTTTTTTGCACAGTTGTTACCAGAACATAAAGAAGAAGATATTGATTATTTAGAAGAAAAAATTGAAAATCTAGAAAACATTAGTCATAAATTAATTGCTGAAGATAATTTAATTAATATTTTTAAACTCATTGATCAAAATGCTAAAGTGTTAGAAGTTGATGAAGTTAAATTTGAATGTAGTTGCTCATACGAAAAAGCTTTAGAATCAGCAAAATTATTAGGTGATGAGCAACTTAATGAAATTTTAATAAATAATGGTGAAATTGAAATTGCATGTGATTTTTGCCGCAAAAAATATCATATTAGAGCAAGTGATTTAAAAAGTTTACTTAAAGAATAAGGGCAAGATATCTTAAATAAGTTGATAAAATTATAATAATTTTGTTATGATATTATTATGATAAAAAATAATTGTAAAATGTATTTTAGTATTTAAAGGGGAGGCACAACACAAGATGGCTGAAATTAAAGATGTACCTAGTACAGACCAAACAAAACCACATGGGAAAGAAGCTAAAGCAAAAAAACCAAATGACAAGGAACCAAAAGAAAAAGTTGATTATACTGCCGTTAAAGAATTTAAACAAAAGTTAAAAGAGCAAAAGAAACAAACAAAGTTATATTCAAAACGAATTCTAAAAGGGGAAATTATTTCAACAACAAATAGTAAACCAGATACAAGTAAATATGTAATTGAACTAGTTAATGTGAAAAAATCATATATTACTGGGGAAGTTGAAACACCAGTTTTAAAAGGAATTAATTTAAAATTAGAAAAAGGAGACTTTATTGTTATTCTAGGTCCTTCTGGATCAGGAAAAACGACATTACTAAACATTATTTCAGGTTTAGATAAAGTTTCAAGTGGTGATGTTTTTATTATTGGCTATAACTTATCGTTATTAAAAGATGTTGATTTAACAAAATTTAGACGAGATAATGTTGGTTTTATTTTCCAACAATATAATTTATTAACTAATTTAACTGCCAAAGAAAATGCTGAAGTTGGGGAAAATTTAAGTAAAAACAAAAATAAGGATATGACAATTAAAGATATTTTTGAGACAATTGGAATGGAAGAACAAATGAACAAATATCCTCACCAAATGTCAGGGGGACAACAACAACGGGTTTCAATTGCTAGAGCATTAGCAAAAAATCCAGATATCTTATTTGGTGATGAACCAACAGGAGCTTTAGATGAAGAAATGGGTCGAAAAGTACTTGAAATTTTAGTTGATGTTAATAAAAAATATAAAACAACGGTTATTATTGTTACGCATAACCCAAATATTGCTGATATTGCTAATACAGTTATTCATGTTCGTAATGGATTAATTGACCAAATTAAGAAAAATACACATCCAAATAAACCAAATGAAATTGATTGATCTTAATTTGTAAAACGCTATTATGTGTTTTACATTTTTTTATTAATATTATTAGAAATATTTTTTAAAATAATAAAATAATTTTAGAATATATTTAATGAATTATTGAAATTTGTTACAATTAAAAAGAAGCTATCGTTTAACTATTTACTTACAAGTAATATTTATTAAGTAATATTTTTGTAAGGAGGAAATTCAGATGACAGATTGTAGGTTATCTTGCCATGCTTGTCAATGTTCATGTTCAGGTACAAACAGTGACCATAAATGTTTTGAATGTGATTGCAACAAACCACATGGCCGAAAATAATATTTTGTTTCTCATTTTTGAGAAACTTTTTTGTAATATCATATATGAACTATAATTATATGAACTATAATAAGGAATAATTAGCCTTAAAAATAGTTTTTTTATTGAATTTATTATTATTTTTGATTAAGATTTATCTAATGACTGTTAATTAAAGAAGGAATTAGAAAAATGAGAATTGGAAATATTGAAATCAAAGAGCAAGTTTTTTTAGCACCAATGGCCGGAATTATGAATGAAGCATTCCGAATTATTTGTCATGAATTAGGAGCAGGATTGGTTTATGCTGAAATGGTTAGTGATAAAGCAATTTTACAAAAAAATGAACGAACTTTACAAATGATTAAAGTAAATAAATTAGAACATCCAATTTCAATGCAAATTTTTGGAACAGATATGGAAACTTTTGTTGCAGCAACAAAATATGTTGATCAACATAGTGATTGTGATATTATTGATATTAATATGGGTTGTCCTGCACCAAAAATTGCAATTAAGTAACAAGCAGGGTCATATTTATTAAAAAATCCTCAACGCGTTTATGAAGTTGTTAAGGCGGTGGTTGAAAATGTTACTAAACCAGTAACTGTTAAAATTCGAATTGGCTGAGATGAAGAGAATATTAATTGTGTTGAAATTGCAAAATATTGTGAACAAGCAGGAGCACAAGCAATTGCAGTTCATGCTCGAACACGAAATCAATTTTATTCTGGAAAAGCTGATTGAAATTGAATTAGGAAAGTAAAAGAAAATGTTGCAATTCCAGTAATTGGGAATGGTGATGTTTTTACTTGTGAAGATGCAAAACGAATGTTAAAAGAGACTGGTTGTGATGCAATTATGTTAGCACGAGGATCACAAGGCAATCCATGAGTATTTAAACAGATTCAACATTTTTTAGATACTGGTGAAAAAATTGAGCAACCACCATTATATGAATGGCGGAATATTATTTTCCGCCATGCAGAATTATTATTAAATTTAAAGGGAGAACGAATTGCAGCGAGTGAAATGCGGAAAAATTTAGCCTTTTATTTTAAAGGAAAGCCAGAAGCTACTAATTATAAAATTCGGGCAACGCAAATAAATACAATATTTGAGTTAAAAATGCTTGTTAATGAATATATTGCCTATTATAATAGTAATATTAGTGTTGCTAAATAGTAAAAAGGAGAATTAAAATGGAGAAACGTAATTTTACAGAACAAGAGCAAATTAGACGTGATAAATTAAAAAAAATGGTTAACGATGGACATAATCCTTTTGTAATTGCCAAGTTTGACCGAACACATACAAGTAAAGAACTTAATGAACAATTTAATCATTTATCAAAAGAGGAATTAGCCACAAGTAGTGATAATATAATAGTTAAAATTGGGGGTCGAATTAAAACATTTCGCGAAGCAGGAAAAGCTAGTTTTGTAACGTTACAAGATCAAAATGGAATTTTTCAAATTTATGTTCGAAATGATGAAGTTGGTGATGAAAAATATCAAGAATTTATTAATTTTGATTCAGGAGATATTATCGGAATTACTGGAATAATGATGAAAACAAACACTGGGGAATTAACAGTGCGAGTTAAAGAATTTGTTTTATTAGCAAAAGCATTGCGTGCATTACCCGACAAATATCATGGAATGACTGATATTGAAGAAAAATATCGTCGTCGTTATGTTGATTTAATTACATCAGCGGAAACAAAAGATATTTTTATTAAGCGTAGTAAGATTATTGCTTTAATGCGAGATTTTTTTAATAGTAAGGGATATTTAGAAGTTGAAACACCTGTTTTACAGCCTATTCATGGTGGCGCAGCGGCAAAACCATTTATAACTCATCATAATACATTAGATATGAATTTTTATCTACGAGTAGCAACAGAATTATCTCTAAAACGGTTAATTGTTGGTGGCTTTGAGGGAGTTTATGAAATAGGACGATTATTTAGAAATGAAGGGATGGATACACGCCATAATCCAGAGTTTACAACAGTTGAAATTTATGTTGCATATCAAGATATGAATTTTATGATGCAATTAACAGAGGATACTATCTGCTACATTGCAAAAAATATTTTAAATAAAGATGAAACAAAATACGATGGAGTAATGATTTCATTCAAACAGCCATGAAAACGTTGACATATGGTTGATGCAATTAAAGAGTTAGTGGGAATTGATTTTTGAAAACCAATGACTTTTGCTGAAGCAAAGAAAATTGCAAAAGAAAAAAAACTACCAATTGAAAAATTTCATACTTCTGTTGGACATATTATTAATTTGTTTTTTGAAGAATTTGTGGAAGATAAATTAATTCAACCAACATTTATTTATGGTCATCCCGTTGAAGTTTCTCCATTGGCAAAAACAAATGCAGAAGATCCAAGATTTACTGATCGATTTGAATTATTTATTAAAGGGCGTGAATATGCAAATGCTTATTCAGAATTAAACAATCCAGTTGAACAATATGAGCGTTTTGTTAGTCAATTAGCAGAACGTGATAATGGTAATGATGAAGCACAAGAATTAGATATTGATTTTATTGAAGCATTGGAATATGGAATGCCACCAACAGGTGGTTTAGGAATTGGAATTGATCGCCTAGTTATGTTATTAACAGGACAAGATTCAATTAAAGATGTATTATTATTTCCCCACATGCGACCAAGAGGAAAATAGGTGATTGTATGGCATTTGGTATTGAAATTGGTTATAGTTCAATTTTAACATTACGTGAAACAGTAGAAGCAATTAGTTTAATTAAACGTGAATTAGTTCGTAGTTTTATTATTCAATTTAATTTATTAAAAGTTGATGCGCCTTTAATTACTACAGAAGAAAAAGGGTTTAATGATGATTTTCGAATGACAGAACGGCCAATTGATTTTGATATTTCACCAACTAATTTGGTTGGTGAAATATTACAGTCACACAATAAATGGCGACGAAATGCAATTAAACAATATGAATTGTTAGAAAACGAAGGAATTTTAACAACGGCAATGGTTTTGCGTCGTGATATTAAGCAATCAAATAGCCAAGCAGTAAGTTTTAGCGAAATTGGATTTGATTTATTATTAGAAGAAAAAGACATTACATTATTAAAAATTAAACAAACAATTGATAAAGCAACTAATATTGTTAGTGATGTAGAAGACATTTTATTATTAAAATTTCCGCAATTAAATAAGAAATTTAAGAAAAAATTAAATTGAACAAGTCAAATTGAATTACAAAAAGCAATGCGATTATTAATTTATCAAGAACGCTTGAACCGATATACAAGAGAAAATGGTGCTACAATCCTCTATGGTTTAAAAAATAGTATTACTAATAATACGATTGAAATTAGTGAATCGCAAGATGTTTTTAATTGGGAACTCTATGCGAAAATTTTTGTTTATGATTTTGTGTTAGAAAAAGCTATTTGTATTGGTTATTGTGCTGCTACTGTTAATCGTGATGTTTTAAAAAGTCAATTAGCAGTAACAAAAGAAACAAGTAAATTAAGAACAGAATATGATGCAAAAGTAGCAACAAATGACTTACCAGTGACACTTTCGTTCGGACTTTTTAAGTCACAATTAGATTTATTTTTATTAGAAAAACAACATATTGGTGAAGTTATTGCTTCGGTTTGAAGTGATGATTTTTTAAAATATGTTAAGAAAAATGGAATTGAAATTTTATAAATGAAAAATTATACGGTAATTATTGTGGCAGCTGGGAAGTCATCACGTTTTAATCAGAAGGACAATAAGTTGCTATATCAAATTGATAATAAACAAAATATTATTGAACAAACATTAATGTTATTTTTAAGTGATCCACTTTGTACAGAAATTATTGTTGGTGTTAATGAAGAAATTTTAACTTTTTTATTGAAAAAAAATTACCAAGCAAAAAATATCCAATTTATTATGGGTGGCATAGAACGAGTTGATACGATTTATCAATGTTTAATTAATCATAAAATTAGTAATGAAATTATAATGATTCATGATGGTGTGCGTTGTTTTACTAGTTTAACTTTTATTAATCAATTAAATCAAGTTTTTCAACAAAAAAATTATGAATTGCTAATTCCAATTTTACCAATTACTGAAACCCTTAAAAAAGTTAAAAATAATTTTATTGAAAAAACATTACCTCGAGAAGAATATTTTACAATTCAGACGCCACAAGTTTTTAAAGCAAGATTATTATATCAAGTTTATGACAGATATTTTCAAACTAAAAATAGAACAATAATTTATGATGATAGTTATTTAGTAGAGTTATTTTCACCAGAAACAAAAATTCATACAATTTATGGTGAAAAACAAAACATTAAATTAACTTATGTTGATGATTTAAAATTATTAAAATTATTAAAATAACGCTTACAATTAAAGGAAATATAAGGTATAATTATTGTCGAGTTAATAATGCTTGAATTATAGTTATTAGCTCCTTGTCCGAATAGGACCTAGACCAAAAGGAGGAAAATAAAATGCGTAAATATGAAATTATGTATATATTAAATCCCGAAGCAACTAATTTGGATGAATTAGAAAGTAAATTACACCAAATTTTAGAATCTAATGGGGGAAAAATAGAAGAACACGGAAAGTGAGGAATTAAAGATTTAGTATATCCAATTAAAAAGAAAACAAAAGGATATTATGGAGTATTAATTGTTAATACAACATCAGAAAACATTGATGAATTTGTTCGAATTAGTCATATTGAACAAGATGTATTACGAATTTTAGTAATTAATACAGAAAAAGAAAAAGGATATATTAAATCAACTGTTTATGCAAAAACAGAAGTTAAGAATGATAAACCAGACCGTGATCGTAGACCAGGGAATAAAAAAACTGATTATAAACGTCATGAACAAAGTTCAGAAGGTGAAGAATCAAAACCAGAAAATGCACCAACTGAAACAAAAGAATAAAAAATTAGGAGTGTGCAAGAGTTATGTTAAATCGAGTTTCATTAGTAGGAAGACTAACCCGTGATTTAGAATTAAAAAATTCTGTTAATGGTAAACCATTTGTTGCTTTTACATTAGCAGTAAATAATAGTTTTAATAACCAAGCTTCGTTTATTCCTTGCTTTGCTTGGAATAAAACGGCAGAAAATATGGCCCGTTATTTAAAAAAAGGATCATTAATTGCATTAGATGGACGTTTACAAACGAGAAGTGATAATGTTAATGGTCAAGTTACAACAATTGTTCAAGTAATTGCTGATATGGTTTCTTTTTTAGATTCAAAAGGTGCTAGTGCTGCTACTAACATTGGTGGTCCATCAATGCCAATTGCTAATGATTTTTCTAACACAACTTTTGAACAACCAGAACCACAAGATGATAATAATATTACTTTTGATGGCGATGATGCAATTTTATGAGATTAAAAAGAAAGGAAAAAGAAAATGAATCCAAAATTTAAACGTTTTAAAAAACAATGTTATTTTACAAAAAATAAAATAACACACATTGATTATAAAGATATTGAATTATTAAAAAAATTTATTTCTGGTAATGGGCAAATTTTGCCAAAACGAGTAACAGGAACAACTGCTAAAAATCAAAGAATGTTAGCAACAGCAATTAAAAGAGCTCGTCAAATGGCTTTATTACCATTTGTTATTGATTAAAAAATACTTACTTTTGTGAGTATTTTTTCTTTTTTCGTGTAGAATTAATATGATATATATCATAGGCAGTAAAAAAAAATAAGGGATGACATTATGAAACAAAATTCAAGATTTATTAATGTTTTCAGAACAGAGGCAAAAGAAAAAATAGCAAAAAATTGACTACAAATAATTAAGTATATGCTAATTTGCTTTGTGCCTTTTTTGTATGGTTTTATTTGTTGCTGAGCTTTTTGAAACCCATTAACAAAAATTGGTAATATTCCTATGGCAATTGTTGACAATGATAGACCACCTTGTATCTCCTATGTTTTTCAGAAACAAGGAACTGATGAAAATAACTTATTAACTTCGCCAACTGTTGAATATTTTAATTCTAACACATTAGCAGTTTAGAGTGCACCCCAAAAAGTAAGTATTAGTAAAAAAGGTTTATAAACTTTTATTTATTATATCCTTTTCTTTGCGGCTTGAATATCATTTATTTCATTTTTTAACATCATTAATATATTCGT